>NZ_JBKHUP010000004.1:0-147943 GCF_046565525.1 Coleofasciculus sp.
TGATGCCCCCGGAATTCAACAAGCTCTTTCCCCGATAAGTCCCACAATCGGGCAGTACCGTCTTCCCCAGCCGTGGCAATGTATTCACCATTGGGACTAAAACTGACACTCCAGACTTGACCTTGATGCCCCCGGAATTCAACAAGCTCTTTCCCCGATAAGTCCCACAATCGGGCAGTACCGTCTTCCCCAGCCGTGGCGATGTATTCACCGTTGGGGCTAAAACTGACATGGGTTACCCAACCCTGATGTCCCTTTAATTCAGCTTTTTGATTGCCAGATAAGTCCCACAGTCGGGCAGTGCCATCTGATGAAGCCGTAGCCATGTACTTACTATTCGGACTAAAACTGACATGCCATATTCTTTGCTGATGCCCTTTGATTTGATTCCGTTCTCGAATGTTGTCAAGAATTTGTTGTAGGGCGACAACGGGACTGGTGGTAAGTTCCTCTGGGAGGAGACGACTATCTTGCGCCTGCTTTTGCAAAGCTTGCCCTGCTTCCATGGCTAAAAGTAACCCTTCGATTTCGTCACCCCTACTTTCAAACCGTTGCAAAGCTTGAAAACTGACCCGTTCGAGTCGAGTACTTTCCATCGTCTGTTTTAGTTCTCTAATCACTAAGTTGACGACGATTCCTGCAACTCCTGCGCCAAATAACGAGACGAACAGGATGCCCAAGCCCATGCGAATCGTGCGTTGGGCTTTATGTGTCGCCTCAACCAATATCTGATTTGCCTGTTCTGCTGCCTCCTTTTGCTTTCTCTCTAACTCCAACGCCATTCGTTTATCCAATTCTTGGCTAGCCGCTAAGAACTGATAATCGCGATCGCTTAAACTTTTATTAGTTGCCCACGCCAAGGCTTCTTGCAATGCCTGCCCCTGCAACAGCCGTGATTGAGCTTGACAGTTTGATTCCTCCCAGGCAGTAATTCCCTGACTATAGGGTCGCAAATTGGCTAATTCTTTCTCCACCCAACGACGGTTAAAAATCCCAGCATAAATGGGGTTATAAACTCTTAAATATCCCTGCTGTCTAACCACCAACCCCGTCAGTCGCAATTCGACTTGTTCCGGACTCTCGTCTGTGGGGATTTGTCCCTGCTGTAAAATATGTTGATAGAGTCCCAGCAGTCTACCTGCACTCTGTTCATTTGCCAGGATGCGATCGCGGATTGTTCTCAAATGCTCCGGTTCATCCCAGGCTTCCCAGTTTTCGATAATACACTGTTGTACTAACAGCTCAATCTCTTTAGTCGCCGATGGATTATCGGGATGGAATTCCTGACCCCTTGTATCCCATTCTTGAACAATGAAAGAACATAGTTTTTGAGTCAGAAACGGTTGTCCTCCTGTCCAATCCAATACCTCAGATAAAACCGCTTCAGCATTCTCTACGTAATTCTGCAATCCTTTGATTAAAGCTGACTTGGCTTCGGCAAAAGTAAACCCGGTTAACTCAATTGCCTGACCAATATTAAACGGTGTCCGCTGTTTGTCGGCGATCAAATCTGATGGCGTAGCGACTCCCAACAAACAAAAGGTGAGGCGTTGATAGTCGGGATTATCCACCCGTTGATTATAGCAAGCTCGGATAAAGGCAAAAAAGTCATCTTTGAACTTAATTTTCAGGATACTATCGATTTCATCGATAAAAATAACGATGGTTTCAGATAACTCAATTAACAGTACATCATCAATAAATTCACTCAACCGTTGTACTGGGGATAAAACTTCGCGATCGCGCCACCAGTTGCTAAAGTTAATCTTCCTGGAAAGTCGAAACCCGCGCAATAATTCAGACACCAATCCGCCATACCATTCTTCTGGCGTCACATGGCTACCAATGCGAGTCATATCAATCGATGCACATTTGACACCTTGGGCTTTTAGCTTTTTCGTCATCTGCACCCGCAAGCTTGATTTGCCCATTTGCCGGGAGTTGAGAACATAGCAAAACTCTCCGTTGATTAATCCCTGATACAATTGAGCATCAGCGTTTCGCACCACATAAGTCGGGTGCTGATAGTCTAAACTTCCCCCAACTTGGTAATAATTGCTATCTGGCATAGTTTAATTATTTGAATTTCTGCATTATTTTGTTTTTTATATATTATTAATTAATTTACTTTATTTCCCATTTTGCTTGCATTTCATTTATAAAAAATTTCCAGTTTAAATCTGACAACGTTTCTCTCCCATAGAGAGTGATAACTACTTCGATTAGTGTTTGGTGAATCGTCGATAAATCCATAATAATTTGTTTAAGCATAATTTCCCAAGCGATTTGTTTATTCAGACATCCTGCTCCTGTACCCAGTAAAGGAAAGACAATCGTTTTATATCCATAGTGATTGGCTTTTATCAGACAATCATGTACAACCTTCTGGATTATCTTTTTTGACGGAAATAATTCAAGCTGCCAATCAATAACTGTGCCATGGAATATTTTATTGGCTGGCAGATTTCCGGCTGATGTCACAACCACATCACCGATAGATAAAGCATTTAAAATCCTACAATCCTGGCTTTCTTTGTAAATTTCCTCGCCACCCATCCGTCTAATTCCGCGAGAGACTCCACCTCTCATACTGAGATAGGTATCATCCGAACTGACGATAACATCGGCGGCAAGATTGGTGATATCTCCTTGATAAATTCTGACTAATTTATCAGCGACTAAAAACTCTGATAAAAACCCCTCTTCTGGTTTAGGGGCAACTATTTTGACTAAACGCTGTTGAGGTTCTAAGTATGCCTTGGCAAATAACTCTAAAGCTCTATCAGTTAACTGTACAGCACTAGCCGCTATCTGATTAGATTCCTGAACGTCTGTCGGTAATTGTATAGGCAATGGTGTTTCTTTGTGTAGTAAATTCGCTTCTGCTAATATCTCATTGACCCAATTGTTATTAAAAACTGCCTGATAAATCTGGTTAGCGACTCTTAACTTTCCCTGCTGTTTTACCACTAACCCAGACAGGCGTAATTCCATCTGTTCTGAGGTGTCCTTGGCTTTCACTTCTCCTTGGTGTAAAATCTGTTGATAGAGGAGCAGTAAGGGTTTCTGACGCTGACTCCACTTGATGCGATCGCGGATTGTTCTTAAATGCTCCGGTTCATCACCGGCTTCCCAGTTTTCGATGATATTTTCCCGTACTAACGCCTCAATCCCGTTCGATGATTTGAGAGTATGGGATTCTGACTCTTGGACAATTAATTTACACAGCTTTTGCGTCAGAAAGGGCTGACCCCCTGTCCACTCCAATACCTCAGCGATTACCTGTCTGGGATGGCTGACAATGGTCTCTAATCCTTGCACCAATGGATTAACTTCATGTAAGTGAAAGCCCGTTAATTCTATCGCTGTGCCAATATTAAACGGCGTACTTAGATTTCTGTCGGCGATTAAATCCGATGGGGTAGCCACTCCCAAAAGGCAAAAGGTGAGGCGTTGATAATCTGGGTTATCCACGCGCTGATTATAGCAAGCACGGATAAAGGCAAAAAAGTCATCCCGAAAGGGGATTTTTATGATACTATCGATTTCATCGATAAAAATGACGATGTGATCAGATAACTCAATAAGGAGGACATCATCAATAAATTCACTCAAGCGTTGTACTGGAGATAAAACCTCGCGATCGCGCCACCATTTGCTAAAGTTAATCTTCCTGGAAAGTCGAAACCCGCGCAATAATTCAGACACCAATCCGCCATACCATTCTTCTGGCGTCACATGGCTACCAATGCGAGTCATATCAATCGCGGCACATTTGACACCTTGGGCTTTTAGCTTCTTAGTCATCTGCACCCGTAAGCTGGATTTACCCATCTGTCGAGAGTTGAGGACATAACAAAATTCCCCATTCATTAATCCCTGATACAATTGAGCATCCGCCTGTCGCACCACATAAGTCGGGTGCTGATACTCTAAACTTCCTCCTATTTTGTAATAATTGCTATCTGACATAGAGTCATTTTAGATCCGGTGAAATTGATAGTAAATTGCTAGAGCGTCGGCTAGTGTAATCCCAGTAACAAAAACCCTGTAGAGACGTTGCATGGAACGTCTCTACAATTTGGGTCGCTATAATTCATAATTTATAATTCGCTGAAAATAGTGTCGATATAACTGACAACGAGGGATGACGCGATCGCGCTTTCGCTGAATCAGCCCGATACTGTATAATTGATACGCCTGCATGGTTTCGATTTGCACGGGTTCTGTTGCACTGACAACCTGTTTTAAGGCGGCGGCTAATTCCGCATTTTCTCTGAGCATTCCCCAATGTCGGCGCAAATGTGCTTCATAGATTCCTGCTTCTGTTGGCGCATCATGTAATAATTGGGAGAGCGTTACATCCTGACGGGCTAAGTGATACAGTCCCAATCGCACTAAATAGGGATGTCCCCCTACCATCGCCATTAACTGTAGAACTTGCGTCTCATCCCAATCCAGTTGATAGCGTTGAGCTAAATCGGCAACTTGTTGCGAGGTAAACTCTGGCAATTCTATCGGTAATCCCACATTAAAGGGGGATTGATTAATATCCAAGGGTCCATAATCTTCTGTCGAATGTGCCACGACTAATCGCAATTCTTCCCAAATATCCACAGTCTTGGCTTCCTCATGCCAACTGCGTAACATAGGAAAGAACCCTTGTGCAATATCTGGGGACTGAAACACCCGATCTGCTTCATCTAATGCCAAAACTAAAGGTGAATCTAGTTGTTCTAATAAATGATCTTGGATGTAGGTTGTACAATTAACAATACTGCCCCGATCCTGATCCCAATACTTATCCAGTTGAGCATCAAGTTTAAGTTTAGAAGCGATACAAACACACAACCAGCGTAAAAATCGATTCAGACTGCTAAAGACTTCTGCCTCAGCTTGGAGCAAATTTAACCGCACCGTGGCATAACCTTGCTGTTCTGCATAGTCCAGAATCCGGTCTAGCAGCGACGTTTTACCCATTTGCCGAGGTGCTTTAATCCGAATCAGCGCCCCAGGTTGACGAATTGTCTGATAACAACGCTCCTCAATGGGAGGGCGTTCTATATAAAACTGAGAATTGAGTTTCACTGGATCATTCGGTAGTTCTAACCCATTTCCTAACGGTGGCGATGACCGATAAATTTGCCTAGACGTTGCATGCAACGTCTCTACATAACGCCTCGTCTTCCGTGATTGTACGCCTGTAGTTACAGAAGGCGGTGGTGATGCACTAGGGGCGACTTGTTTTGACTTTTCCGGGCGGCGACGTTCCCACTCTAGATTAAACCGTTGCATAATAGCATCTTTATCGTACCGCTTGTGCCAGAGTTTCAGAGTAAAGTGCCAATCATGTAATCCTTTCTTTCCCGGACGATTATCTTCCAGAATCTCGACAAAATCTGCCAGCCGTTTCAATGCTTCTTTAATTTGTTCGCTATTTAATTTGCCTTCATAGGGATCTAAGGATGTCAATTCTTGGAGAAATCGCACCTTTGTCCTGACAACCAACTGGTTTTCACTTTGCCAGTTGACTTTTATCTGTAGATGTTCTGTATTCTCCCACTCGTCATTGGCGTAAGCCAGCAACGCTTCTAACAGGCGCTGTGCCCGTTTTTTCGCTTGAGGTCCATAGTTCGGTCTAGCCATCGACAAGTCCCACCCGGTAAAAACGTTGGGGGGGTTCCCCTAAGTTGGGTAACATCCCCTAACGATTTATCCCCCATTGTAGATAACTTCTCGCTACCAGCACAGGTAGCAAAGTTGAGGGTAGTTCCCCCGTTGGTAGTAGGCACGCTTCGTGCCTCAAGCACCCCAATAATGGATAGTTGGGAGGTTGGGTAACGCTTACGCTCTAACCAACAGGAGTTTCTATGAGTTGGGTTACTCTTTCGGGAATACCAAAGGCGAACGAGAAGGCTCCGCGTTTCGCTATACGTATTCAATCAAACTTGATAGCCGTCAACCGGGATTTTGTATCATTTGCGTCAGCATTTCCACAGCTTTTACATACTGAGGGTCATTCATTGTAGCGGCGGAGTTTTCTCGAATCATGGCTATCTGTTGCTCTGATGTGAGACTAACAACCTGATCGGGTATAACTCCTGACTGAGCAATATCTCGCCCATTCGGAGTCAGGAACTTGGCGATAGTCATCGCTAAACCGGAGCCATCTGGAAGTTTACGCACTGACTGAATCAAATTCTCCCCAGCCGTGGGAGTACCTACCAAAATTGCTCGCTGGTTATCTTGCAATGCGGCGGCGAGGATTTCACTGGCTGCGGCTGATCCTTCATTGATGAGAACAACTAACGGTTTATCGGTCAAAGCGCGATTCCTGGCGATTTCTTCATTCGAGCTACCTTGGCGATTTACCGTAGAAACAATTGTTCCTTTATCTAACCACATCCGGGCAATTTCAATATTGGAGTAGAGTAATCCGCCAGGGTTAGAACGCAAATCTAAGATGTAGCCATTAACTGGCTGCGTCTCTAAGTCATTAATTGCCTCTCGCAATTCCTGAGCCGCGATCGGCGTAAACGGAGAGAGACGAATATAGCCAATTGTGCCAGCCGGAGTGTTTTGTGTATGATAGCGTATTGGCTTCAATTCAATTGGCTCTCGAGTAATTTCAAACTCCAGTTCCCGTTGATTTCGCCGTACTGTGAGGATAACACTTGTGCCAACTTGACCGAGGAGAAGTCGAACCGCCTCACTCCGAGTCATCTCTTGAGTGTTCTCACGATTAATTTTTACCAGTACATCCCCTGGAAAAATTCCAGCTTGATAGGTGGGATTTGATTCAATAGGATTAACAACAATGAGTTCTTTAGTGGTTTTATCTTGCCTTAGATAAAGTCCAATCCCGACCAAGTCGCTACTGGCGTCAACCTGCATAAATTTAAATTCTTCAGGTTCAAAAAACTGAGTATAGGGATCATTCAACAGTTTTAACATCTCCTGAATGGCACTATAGGCTTCTGCCTTCGACCTATAGGAACGATTCATATAGTCCTGACGAACAGAACGCCAATCCTGCTGATTGAATGTAGCATCAATATACTGTCTATCAACAATTTGCCAGACTTGATCAACGAGTTCTTTGGATTGCTTTGGCAAAGAAATACGCTCAACCTGTTCTTTAAATAGACCCATAACTCTTTGACCGACTTTATCAATGAGTTTAGGGTTCGAGGGAATCATAATGATTAAAGCTATAACGATAGTGGTTGTGCCGAGAAGTATCCATCTTTTCATTGGTTTTTGCTCCTTCAGGTTTTCTAAGTAGTCGGACAAGATTAAAGTTAGGGGTTGAGACTTGGGAACAGGGAACAGGAAGGATTTGAGGCTGGTTAACATTTCTTAGTACAGCGGACATAAGTTATATCCAGGTACTTATTGGCTCTCGCCCTATCGGTATTTCTCAACGGGTTTAATTTATGTAGTGTAGCTAGAGTTGGTGGGAATTAGTTGAGCGTAAGCGTTACCCACAGGCTAACCCGATTGGGTTGGGTTACTCGGAAAGAAGGCTCCGCCTACGTTCCCATAGCCCCACAACGGTGACATGCTCCCGTTTCGTTATTTTGACCTCTGCTAGCGGCTATTCGGAAAAAATTATCACAATAATTATCCAGGTTCTGGAAAAAAGTCAGTTCAGCTTGAGCCGTTTTGACTGTCCTCCTGAGTCAGGAACTGTCTAGGTGTTTAATATGGCTCTGTTATATACGGAGGCTGGGTTTGAGTCGTTTTAGGTAATGTGAAGTCGGCTTCCTTGAATATAGGGTTCAATTCCATAGGGGTGACAGGTTGACCCAGTTCAATCTAGTTTGTTTTCTGTTGGCATTAAAGGAAATGAGATAAAACTTCTTTATTTTTTTCTAAACAAGTTCTAACTTAAGCTTGAAGTCTAAAGTTTGAGTGAACTATAGTAACGGTGGATTAATCAGAGGGTTAAGCGAACTAAACGTATGTCTAGGATTACCGTTTCCGATTTACCTTTAGCTGGTTCTGAGTTGTTTCAAGGTGCTGAAACTTTTCTGAGTGATCTGACAGAAAATGACCTGTCGATTACGGCTGGACTGCCATTCCCTATCATTAGATCCATCATCGTTGATACAGCTCCCATGGGCGGCGAGGATCTTTTCTTTAAGTCTATTTCTTACATGGCGTGATGGATTGCTCGTTCCCTTATATTTAAATAGCTTCATCGGTTATGACATTTCTGTTGAATTCTGATAATATTTTCGATTATTTAGTTGAGCATGGTTTCTGCCATCCCTCAGAGCTAGCTCTCAGTCAGGTTGAGCCAGTTGCTGCCAAAAACTTTAACTTATTGGTAAAATTTACTGACACTCATAAGCTTTTGGTTAAGCAGGAACGGCACAATCAGGACGGAAAAGCGGCTGGTGAGTTTTGGGGTGAGTGGCAGATGCAACTGTTCTTACAACAATTTCCAGAGGTTGAACACCTACGCCCATTTTTGCCAGACGTGCTGCATTTTGATCGGGATTATTCCATTCTTGTCTGCCGTTATCTGGATGATTACCGGGATTTAATGGAGTTCTATAGGAAGGAAAATAGTTTTCCTACAGAAATTACGGTAGCAATGGGTAGGTTTCTGGGAACTCTCCATCGCGATACATTTAACTGTCAAGACTATCAGCATTTCTTTACTCAACAGTCGGATACTCTTACAACTGAGCAAGTTCCTAAATTAATTCGGGGGTTGGAACGAATTGGACCCGAAGTTTTTGGTCAAGTACCTGCTGATGGGTTGAAGTTTTTTGCCCTTTATCAGCGGTATGATAGTTTGGGGTGTGCGATCGCGGAATTGGGCGGTGTTTTTTCTCCCTGTTGCCTGACGCACAATGACCTGAAGTTGAATAATATCCTGCTGCACACCGATTGGGAGCAAACCGATGATAGCATTGTGCGTTTCATTGACTGGGAGCGCTCGACGTGGGGAGATCCAGGGTTTGATTTGGGAACATTGATTGCTAGCTATGTGCAAATTTGGCTGGGTAGTTTGGTGATCAGTAATTCACTCAGTCTCGAAGAGTCTCTGCGGTTAGCGGCGACACCTCTGGAACAGCTTCAGCCTTCTATTGCGGCTCTGACTCAAGCTTATTTTGACAGGTTTCCGGAAATCTTAGACCATCGCCCTGATTTCTTACGGCGGGTGGTGCAATTTGCGGGTTTTGCCTTGATTCAACAGATTCAGGCGATGATTCAGTATCAAAAGTCTTTTGGCAATATGGGGATTGCGATGCTTCAGGTTGCTAAGACGTTGTTATGTCGTCCGGAACAATCGATGGCGACGATTTTTGGTGCTGCGGCGGTTCAATTGACTCAGCGTAGCACAAATGCCACAGATAGTAGGGACACGGCACTGCCGTGCCCATCCGTGTCAACTTAAGCCACAACCTGACTTTTCACGGCATGTGGCGCAACGTGAGTGTTGCATTGTGTAGGGGCGGGTTTCACTACTATCTTTTCGGTGACACCCGGATGTGACTAAACCCGCCCAGACGCGCCATGGCGCGTCTCTACAATAGTTTCTAGACTTCCCGTGAAAAGTCAGAAGCCACAATCCCCTCTCCCCCAACCCCTCTCCCACCCTGGGGAGAGGGGAGTAAGAGGGAAGCGTAAGTTCCAAGATATTTAGTGACAAACGATTATGCAATTACTTGATTCTCCTCAAACTCAGCGAACGACTGAGGCAACTGGGCGATTACTGGAGGTTTTGGAAGATATTGTGAATAAGGTTGAGATTCAGTCGGATTTCTGCATTCGTCATCCTGATTACAAACCCTTTGAATTACCTGCTGAGGTGGTTGCCCGTTTTCAGAAAATGCCTGGGGATATTCAGCGGAAATATTTGAGTCTGCAACTGCGGAGTTTTCTCTACGGAATTTATTACAATGGCTCGATGCGAACCGCCCTGGCACCAGAGGCGGATTCAAATCCTCTGCCACTAGACCTAGAAAATAATACCATGTTGGGGGTAGATTTGGGGTTTTATCAGCGATTGCATGACAGCAATGGCGGTACTGGCTATTTTGATGGAGGTTGGTATGTTCTCAGGCAGGAAAGTGATGGCAGTTTAGCGGTGACGAAGGGGAGTTTGAGGCTGCATATTCAGCGCGATAAGCATCTTCAATCATTTGAGCAGGCTGCTGTTGTGGGTGATTCGGTGGCTATCCGGATGCCTAAGAATTTTGTGCAAAATGGCTTTTATATGGCGGTTGGCAATGTGGGGTCAAATCGTCTTGAGGATGCAAAGGGTGAGTCGGTGACGGTGCGAATTTACTTCAATTTGACTCCTGAAGGTGCAGTTGCGGTGATGGGTAGCCTGACGCAACGGCTAAATGAGAAGGCGATTCCTTTTAGTTTCAAGGTTTTGTACAATCCAAAGGATTATGGGCGGCATGATTCAGGGGTGCTGTACTTCGATAAGAGTGACTATGAGGGAGTTAGGGGCATTTTGCCGGCTGTGTATGGGGAGAATCCAGCGTATTTTCAGGATGAGGTTCCTTTATTTACGATGCCGCTTGCACCGGGGTTGGGGTTGGCTGAGGAACCTGACCAAAAGTTTGCTTCTGTGGAAAGCTTTGGTATGAATCGCTGTCAAATTGTGGCGAATGGGTTGCTGGAGGCTTGGTATAAAGAGGATGAGTCGCCAGAGGGGCGGATGAATGCTATTACCCGACAGTTTTCTCGGTTAGGACTTGACTTGCAGCATCCTTATCTGAATGCCAATTCCGAGAATATCTACTGCTCGTTGAATTGAGCGATCGCATGGTCTTATGTAGAAGAAAAATTAGTTCGATGAAAATAACCGATTCTGAGTTATCACAAATAACCCTCAACGCCACTTTTTTTAAAGAGCGCCTCAGTAACCCTTGTTACAAAAATGTTAGCCCCAAACAACTTGACCAAAATTTAATTGATAAACGCATTAAAAACTGGTGTCAAGTAGTCGGAGGGAAAGAAAAGCTTAAGAAGCGTCTCTACAGGGATGGATTAGACTTAAACACAGTCCGTCTCTTCTTAGGACAAGCTCCGCTTGTCGAAAATTATACCTTGCCCTCCTGGGCAAAAACACTCAAAGAATTAATTCAAACTTGCCCATCTTCATTTCGACATCCAGAAGCAGAACAAAAATTACCGATTGACCCTAAAACTCCCTTACCCTTTGAAGACTTTTATCTGACCTGTATTCTAGTCGGGCGGCGTCAATTATACACTCGACTATATCCAAATCAACCTCTGAAATTGCTGAGTAAAAAAGCCTACAAAACCCTAGAACGCAGCTTACTTCAACAACTGATAAATTTGGGAACAGAAACGTTATTTTTTGAATTTGAAAAATTTCGTCAAATCAATCATTTTCAAGATCACACCCATTCTCAAGAAAGCAAAATTCTGTATAATGGCTTTCTTCAAACCCTTCTAGAAGACGGAGGGGTTGTATTTTTCCAGCACTACCCAGTCTTTGCTCGTCTGATAGCTACAACCATTGATTACTGGGTAGAATCTACGGCTGAACTTATCGAACGTCTGCAAGCTGATTTATCAGAAATTGGATTAGTTTTCTCTGACACAATAAGCCTGGGAAACGTCAAAGACATTGAGACGTCTCTCTCAGATCCACACAATGGAAGACGCTGTGTTTTAGCTCTTACATTTTCGTCGGGCGTAAAGGTAGTGTATAAGCCCAAAGGCTTGGATCTCGATATTGCTTTTAACCATTTACTAGAGTGGTGCAACCAACATAATACATCCTTACCTTTCAAAGCAACAAAGATTATCAATCGCCAAAACTATGGCTGGGTTGAATTTATTAGCCACCAACCTTGTGAAGATAAAACCGCCGTTCAGCGTTTTTACAAAAGAATAGGAATGTTATTATCACTGCTGTTTGTATTAGGAGCAAATGATTGTCATAGTGAAAATATCATCGCCAATGGTGAATATCCAATTCTCGTTGATGCTGATCCCTTAATGTATCCTGGAATAAAAAACTTGGATCGAGCAGAGGACTGGTTTATACATTCAGTTTTAAAGACGGGTATTTTGCCTTGCTGGGATGGTAATTTACAGTCAGCAAATGCTCAAGATTCCAGCGTACTTGGTAATATTTACCCCCAGCAAGTTAATTCTTCTAGGGAGTGGAAATCTGTTAATACAGATAGGATGCACTTAGCTCCTAAATCAGCCATTATTCCGTCTGGATTTAATGTGGTAATTTTAGACAGTAAAACTGTCTCCCCTAATGATTATATTGAGGAAATTGTGACTGGTTTTGAGGAGATATACCGCCTCTTGATTAAATATAGGGAAAGTCTCTTCAGCGAGGAGAGTTCTCTGTCAGTCTTAAAAGCCTCCAAGTCTCGAATTATTTTACGCCCAACAATCATCTATGGTATCGCTTCCAAGCAAAGCCTCAGTCCTCAATATTTTCGGAATGGTGTAGACTACAGCCTTCGGATCAATACTATTATGGATGCTCTCAGCCCTTCCTACTTAACCCCTGAGGAAAATCCAAATGCTTGGGAAATTTGGCAATCAGAAATAAAATCTTTGCAACAACAAGATATTCCCTATTTTTCGGTACTCTGTAATAGTGATACCCTCGAACTTGAGCCTAACCTATCCATCAAGCATTTCTTTGAAACATCAAGTTATCAAAAAATAAGTGCCAAAATAAAAAACCTTGATGAGCGTAGTTTATGGTTGCAAATTAAATTGATTCGCCTGAGTTTTTCTGCAAAGATAGCACATTTGACGAATAAAAGTGCTGGTCAACAGTGTAATTTTACCGAATTCTCCCCTCTGACTTCTGAGGAATTACTGCAAGAAGCTATAGAAATTGGCAATGATATTGTCACTAATTCTATCTGGAATAATGACGGCTGTAACTGGATTAATTTAGAGTATATGTTCAAGGCGAACCGTTATCAACTCCAGCCGTTAGATGAGTCTTTATATACTGGGCGTACTGGAGTAAGCTTGTTTCTAGCCGCCTTAGGAAAAATGACTGGCAAATGCGAATTTAAAGAGGTAGCTCTAGGGGCTTTATTCAATTTACGCCAGTCTCTGAAAAAAAACAAAGTTCACCAAGAATTGCTTCGGTCAAAACTTGGTTTATTAGGGCTAGGCGGTATCATCTATAGTTTGGTTAAAATTAGCCAATTTTTACAAGAACCAACCCTTTTAGAAGATGCCAACCAAGCAGCCAAACTGATTACACCAGAGATTATTGCTACGGATGAAAAACTGGATATGATGTGGGGATCAGCCGGGATAATTTTAGGCTTATTACCCCTCTACCAGCAGACAGGCTCTAAAGTTGTATTAGACATAGCAATTGCCTGTGGCAATCATCTATTATCAAAACGAACTCATACCCCTCCTAGGGCTTGGATAACTTTAGCACAAGAAAGTAAGAAACCCTTAACTGGCTTTTCTCACGGCGCGTCAGGTATTTCTCTTTCTTTACTACGGCTATACTCTGCTACAGGAAACACAGCCTATTTAGAAGCGGCTAAAGAGGGAATTGAATATGAACGGAGTGTCTTTAACCACTCAGCCCGCAACTGGCCCGATTTTCGTTTATCAGAACAGACCAATCAAATTAATTTCATGCATACTTGGTGTCACGGAAGTGCGGGAATTGGATTAGCCCGCTTAGGTAGTTTACCAATTATACATACGCAGGAAATTTACTCTGACATTGATATGGCTTTAGAGACTACCCAGAAGTATGGAATACCCAATAGAGATGTAGACCATCTCTGCTGCGGAAGTTTAGGCAGAAGTGAACTGTTTGTTATGGCATCCCAAAAACTGGGTAAGCAGGAATGGCTAAAAATAGCGAGACAACAGACTGCATGGGTAGTCGGAAGGGCAAAAGACCATGGAAAGTATGCTTTTTTACCTCATTTGCCTAACTCCGTTTTAAGTCCAAGTTTTTTCCGAGGAAGCGCAGGGGCAGGGTATCAATTTTTGCGATTAGCTTATCCAGAATCGTTACCTTCAGTCCTCATTTGGGAATAAAGAATAATTTTTATCTATTTTTTCTAGAGATTTTTTTATTAAGAGTGTTGTGAGCTTTTTTTGGCTTATGGAGATAAACCTCATAATACCAAATCTAGGTTAGTCACCTCCGTTATAACCCAGTCCGCACAGGTGGACTACCGTTCGGGAAGGCTTCGCCTATGTTTGTGTAGCAGCGATTTAAATCGTCGTAGCAAAAGGGGGCAGCAAAAGTGAGTTTAGTATGGTTTTCAATAAAAATAATTAAGAATAAAAACCATATTTTATTTCTTTTTTAAAGTTGTTTTTTTGTAGACACTGCTTGTTTATAGGATTATTATGTATTTATAAGTCAAGACTAATTAACTTGATTTATTGTCAAATCCTGAAAACAATGGAGGTCAATCCAAATGGCTAATATCAAAGTCAATGATTTGTTAGAACTTAATCTGGCTGGCACTGAGTTGTTTAACGATTCGGAAAGCTTCATGAAGGAGTTGAGCGAGGAGAGCGAGCAAATGGAAGTAATTGGCGGTAGTGTAGTGGGTTGTTTATTACCTACTTGTCGGCAGACTGGTATAAGTCATATTACACCAATACCCGTAGTTTTTAACCAGTAGTTATGGAGTAGACTCCCCGACCCCGGCTGTCAGGACGGGGCGGGGATTCTGGCAACAAATAAGTGAACATAGTAATGGGATAGAAAAATTCAAAATTCAAATCTAATCTCACTGGAATCAGTTTACTTAAAGAGGACACTTCTAAATGGCTAACATTACAATCTATGACCTACATAGCACTGGAGCTGACTTGTTCTTTGACTCTGAAAGTTTTCTCAACGAGCTAACAGATACCGAGTTTGATTCCACGCACGGCGGAATCACACCATCTACTATTAGTTCGCCACACTGTGTTGGTGCAGCAATTTTCCTCGTTGGCTACATAGTTGGAAAGTTCGCTTAGAGTCTGAAAGCTCAGCAATTTTTCTAGCTAAATAGACAGATTAATAAAGCCCTATGATAATTATCATAGGGCTACTTTACGTTGAGGGTTTTGCCGACTATACGTTGGGTTTTGAAAGGAGAACCTACGCGGCTAATGTGCCTGAACAAAGGTTTGTAAGAACTTCAAGCTGCTCAGTTTGTTGCTTTATCCATCTAAGATAAATTTTGCATGAATATGGTTAAAAGATAGAGGCGTTGTTAGAGTTCCATAACCTACGCTGCTTTGCTATTTGATTCTATACTAGCAACAACTGTAGTTTTATCAATTTGCTGCTTCAGCCACCCAGCAAATAAATCTGACAGAATTTGATAGCGCAATTTATTATTCAACTCTGGCTCAACAATCTCCTCCACCAAAATCAGATGTACTCCCTTAGAAGTCACTACTGGCTTAAGCACCTGCGGCGGCGTAGCCGCAAAAACAGCAGCAGAAATCTCTGGCTTTAACTCCTTACGACGCACTATCCCCTGATATCCCCCCTTTCGGCGTAACTCTATATCCTGGATATATTGATGAGCCACCTCATAGAAACTCATCTCGCCTTCGGTTATCGCATAAAAGAGTTCCATCGCCAAATCTTCATCATCCAGAACAACTTCATAGAGAACAACCCCAGCATAATCCAACTGATGTTCAACAAAAAAGGGTTCAACTTTGTCGGCAAATAGATGGTGAGCCAACTTCCCAGATATGACATTGGTGTAAATTAATTCTTCAAAATCATCTAGAGAAAGACTATTTTTTTGTAACCATGCCCTCGTCTCCTCAGCACTATTAAGTTTGCTGATTAACCGTAAGCTGTCTGCCGCTTTCTGAAGTTCCTCCGTCTCCACTTTAATCCCAGCCTCCGCTGCGGCATCCTCAATAACCTTACGGCTAACAATTTGCTCAACTATCTCAGGAATCTGACACGATAGCTTAACTTGATGCAGAATATCCTCATGGGAAATCGTAATTGCTTTTGACATGATATACTCCTCAATTCTAACTTTTCACGGGAAGTCTATAAACCTGAGTCGGGGCGGGTTTAGTCACATCCGGGTGTCACCGAAAAGTTGTAGAGACGTTGCATGCAACGTCTCTACTAACGTTGCGCCACATACCGTAAAAACTAAGCTCCTAAATTAGGTTATTGACTGTCTATTTTAACCAGCCAATGTCACTGGGCTAATTCTCGTGTAAACCCGAATCCATAGTCCCAAAACTCTAAAGTTCAAACCCCCCTTTTTGCAACTTCTTAAACGGATCAAGAATAAAATCAATAATGCGACGCTGCCGGACAATCACTTCAGCCGTTGCTGTCTGTCCAGCAGCCAAATCTGTACAACCTTGCGAACTTTTAATACAAGTCTGTTTCAACTCAATTTCCAGGTCAAAGGTAGCTATCTGACCCTGCTCAGTTTCCGTCACCTTAGACGTGGGTGAAATCTGACTCACCGTTCCTTCAACTACCCCGTAATCTTGAAACGGATAAGCATCAAACTTCATCTTAACCGGCATCCCTTTACGCAGCGTTCCACTTTCAGATGTCGCCATCTGCGCCCGCAGGATAAGGGAAGCATTCTTGGGTGCAATTTCAGCAATTAACGTACTCGGTTGTACTACCGCCCCAGTTCGTTGAATCGGTAACTGAAAAACTGTCCCATTCACGGGGGCGCGTAACACTCGTTGTCCTAACTGAAATTCCCAAGCTTGAATCTGACTTTTACTCTGAGCAATTTCGGCTTTAAGCGTCGTAACTTGGGTTTGCAGTTCTTTAATCTGTTCTTCACTTTTAAGCATAGCAATATTCCCCGAATGAATCAAACTCTGATAGCTTTTTTCCTGCTCTTGTAAGCGAAGTTTGCCTTGCTCGATATCAGACTGAGCTTGATGAATAATCCTCTGATAACTACTTTGTTGCTCTTCCTGCCGCAACTTAGATTGCTGCACATCTGACTCCGCTTGTTCCTGTAACCGTTGCCGTTCTTGAGCCAAATCTTCCTGTTCAACTACCTTAATTTCCGGAACCACACCTTGCTCCTGAATTTGGCGGTAACGTTGGACTTCTCGTTGTGCCTTAGCTAAACGAATTTCTGCTAAATTGAAGGCAGTTTTGCTATATTCAAGGTTTTTCTCTGCCTGATTGACTTGAGCCAGTTTCTCCTCCTTTTGTAAGTTGTAAGAATTCCTAAGAGACTCCAAATTCTGCCGTGCTTGCTCCACTTGAGCCTGTTTTTCCAAGGCTTGAGCCTTGTTTTGTTGTTGTTGAGCGCGAACTCCCAGAAGCAATTGATTTTTCATTAATTCCAACTGCGCCAGCCGATTTTGTTGCCCTTCTAATCTCGTCTGAGCTTGCTGGAGTTCGCTCTTAATCTCCTCGGATTCCAGTTCCAGTAACGGCTGCTTATTGGTGACGAATTGACCTTCTTTAACTAAAACCTTAGCCACTGTCCCCGCCACTGGTGCATCGACTTTAAACACATTTCCCTGGGGCTCTAGTCGCCCTCTAGCACTCCCGGTTTCATCCACCTTAGATAACATTGCCCAGGGTAAGATAATCCCCGCAAACACGACTAAAAAATACAACAACCCCCGCGTCCAAACTCGCGGTACAGTATCAATCAGTTCCTTGGTCAACGATGACCAATCTTCACTAATCAATTCAGATGAATTTACCTGATTAGGTAGTGCTGTTTGAGCCGGATTATTAGTCATAATCACTTCAGTCTGTTCTTGATCACGAGGATAGTGACCATTCCGACTCCCTGATTCCTGTGTCGATAGGTTTGGCATATTAGTGTTGATTGTTAATTGTTCATTACTCATTGGAATTTATAAGGAAAAGCCATCAGCTAACTGTGGGATAGATTTGTTTTGTAGTGAGGGCTTTAGCCCTCTCCAGTTATGCGTTAAAGCACTAAAGTGCTTACTACAAACAAAGCACTATTTTAGCTGTGCCACGCCACTAAAAAGGTGATAGGCTTCCTTTCTAATTAAAATGTCAGCGTTCAGAATGACAAAGTACACTAGACAGTCTCTAATTTCCATTAGCGTTAACCGTTAATTCAACCCGTCATCGTAAATTGCTGCTGATTGAGGTAGAAATACTGACCCCGTTTTGCCATTAATTCATCGTGAGTTCCACTTTCTACCAAAACCCCTCTATCCAACACCAAAATTCGGTCAGCATTGCGGACAGTTGACAGACGATGAGCAATCACTAATGTTGTCCGATTCGTCAGAATTGTATTCAGATTAGTTTGAATAATCCGTTCTGATTCAGCATCAAGATTACTCGTCGCTTCATCTAAAATCAACAATCGCGGATTTCCTAATAAAGCACGAGCAATCGCAAGGCGCTGTCGTTGTCCCCCCGAAAGCATCCCTCCCCCTTCACCGATTTGGGTTTCATAACCCATGGGCAATTCTTTAATAAACTGATGCGCTCCCGCCTGTTTAGCCGCTTCAATCACATCATCCAACGTAGCTTCGGGATGACCCACCGTAATATTGTCCCGTATTGTACCCCCAAATAGAAACGTATCCTGGTCAACCACACCAATTTGCTGACGGAGCGATCGCAGGGATAAACTGGTAACATCATAGCCATCAATTAGAATCTTCCCTTCAGTCGCAGGATAAAGTCCCAAAACTAACTTAGAAATCGTCGTCTTCCCCGAACCACTACGCCCAACCAGCGCCACCATTTGCCCTGGCTGCACCTCAAAACTAAGATTTTCTAGGGTATTCAGATCACTTTCGGGATGGTAACGAAACGTGACTTGCTCAAACCGAATATGTCCGCGAATCGGGGGTAAAAATTGACGAGAGGACGAATGTAAATCTTCCTCCGGTTCAGTGTCAATCACATCATTAATCCGCTCCACCGCAATCACCACTTCCTGCAAATCATTCCACAACACAATCAGCCGCTGGAAAGGACGAATCACATTCCCCAGCAACATATTAAACGCGACTAATTGCCCAATCGTGAGTTCATTTTGAATCACCAGCCACGCCCCAAACCAGAGTAATGCCGTCGTGACTACGGCTTCAATGGTTAAGCTAAATGTCTGGAGTGTATTACCAATCACCTGCCCAGAAAAAGACGTTTTAATCGACTTGCCAAACAAATCCTCCCAATGCCAGCGCACCGTCTGCTCAACCGCCATAGATTTGACAGTACGAATACCTGTCAGGGATTGGATTAAGTACCCCGTTTCCTCCGTATAAGCCCCAAAAATCTCACGGGAAACTCGCTGTAAAAAGGGTGTCGCAATTAACGCCAATAACACAAATGGTGGTACAATAACTAACGTTAACAGTGCCATCTTCCAACTGTACCAAAGCATCAACCCGACATAGATGAACACCGTCAGTAAATCCAGCAGAATGGATAGGGCTTCACCCGTAAGAAAACGCTGAATCTTGCGATTTTCCTGGACACGGGAAATGATGTCTCCCACATAACGAGACTCAAAGAAACTCAAAGGAAGCCGGAAGGTATGGCTAATAAACCCGACAATCAGCGCTAAATCGACTCGGTTGGCGGTATGATCCAGAAGGTACTGCCGCAGTCCAGTCATCGCGACTCGAAACAAGCCAAAGATGAGTAACCCTAACCCGACAGCGGTTAACGTCAACGTGCTGCGCTGTACAACCACCCGATCCAACAGCAACTGAGTAAATAGTGGCGTAATCAGTCCAAAAATCTGAATCAAAACCGAAGCAATCAACACTTCCAGCAACACCAGTTGGTGGGGTTTCACCAGCTCAAAGAATTGCCAGAAGGGGGTGCTAGCTTCTTGAGCCTGCTTGAGTAGGGCTGTAGGTTGGAGTAATAATGTATAACCCGTCCAATCCGCTTTAAATTGGGCATGAGTTAGGCTACGCTGACCAATAGCCGGATCAGCCACAATCACGCGATCGCGTCTCACCTCATAAACGACAATATAGTGCTTCCCTTGCCAATGGACAATCGCAGGTAACCGTTGTTCAGCCAGTTTATTCAGACTGGCTTTTACCGGACGAGTGGTAAACCCAATACTCTCAGCAGCGGCGGCTAACCCGCGCAGTGACGCGCCATTGCGGTCAACATTGGCACTATCCCGCAGGCGATTGACACTAAACCGCTTCCCCCAGTAGCGGCCCACCATCACCAGACAAGCAGCACCGCAATCCGAGGCACTTTGCTGGGCAAAGAAGGGATAGCGTCGGGTGATTCGCCCCCACCACTGACCCACTTTTACGGTAGGGTTGGGGAAGTACGCTCGACTAATCTGGGACTGGGGTTTTTGTTCCTCAGACAGTTGAGACATGACAACCGCCTCAGATTTATGGGGAAATGCTGTAACCCCTGGGCTGTCAGTCGATTGGCTGGCGTTTGCCCCCCTCACCTGTGAATCGCGGCGTACTGCACTGGCGTACAAATGCTCTTTTATCGAAGGATACTGGCGAATGAGCGATCGCAAAACATCACCGGGAATATAGCAAAGCCTCAACTTAACGGAAGCTCTAGCCGCATAGGGGTGAAATTCCTCCTCTGGAAACAGAGTGAGTTCACCAAATGACGCCCCTGTCTCTAGTGACGTAATTAAATCATCCGTACTATTGAGTAGTCTGACTTTACCCGCCAAAATGATATAGAGTCCCACCGTCGCCTCTGCTGTCTCCCAGAACCGTTTACCTGGGGTTGGCTCTAGAATTTGAATCTGCTGAAAACAGTTTGAGAGTTCCGCATCGGAAAGAGCCTGTCCCAAGGTTTGGGCAAGCTGTTGACCAAGCTGTTCCTGGGAAAAAGTTGATGACTTCTGAACCATGAGTTAGTTACTGGTCTTGATAAAATTGAGTGACCACGGGAGTTCGGACTCGCAAGCAGATTGCAAGTCCCCAATTCTGATGCGAGAGCATTGAGGGGTTTCCAACTCCGTTACCTCTGGTGCTGAATCAGATTTGGGTCGAGTGGAGAGTCCCATTTTCTTGAGCAAAAGGTTAACATTGCGATCGCTCACCTCAATCCCCAATTCTTTCGCCAGATGCTTACTTAACCATTGCCCGGTCCAGCGCCCAAATGAATAACCATAGTCACGAGGACTATGGCTCACCAGTTCTTTTAACCGTTCTAAATACTGATCATTCACCGTCTTCGGGCGACCAATCCGACTCTCTTGCCATTGGTGTGCCATTCCCGCACGGGCGACGTGTATCCAATGCCGTGCGGTTGCTGGACAACACCCCAAGGTTTGACAAATTTTGGCTTGAGATATCCCTTCATCTGCCAGCAACATGATTTCAATCCGCTGGCGGTACTTTTCCGGTAAATCCTCTTGCAGACTTTTTTGCAGCAGTTTGCGCTGAAACGGTGTTAGATGCTGACCTGATGTTTTCACCGTCATCTCTCCTTATGGAATTTCAGTTATGGCGAATCACTGAGCGTCAACCATCAAGGTGATGATTTCCCCTTGCCGATACAGTCACAGGTTGGTTGCGTTTGTCACGCTTGTGACTTACAAGTCACTATTGTGACAATTATTTCGCTAGTTGTCAATCTAGTTGCGGCAATAGACAAACACCCCTACAGACAGAGGAAAGTATGTCGGCTAGAATTGGGGAGAATTAAAAGTCACAGCCAACTCGCTTGAGTAACAGTCACAAGTGTGGATGAGCTAGCCAGCGATGAATCAAGAGGAGTTTGAGCAAGCATTTAATCGGCTAACACCCCGACGCAAGCAGGTGTTACGACGAGTATTGGCGGGTGAAACCGATGGCGCGATCGCCAAGTCTCTGAAGATTGGAGAAGCGACAGTCAGAAAACATATTGAACGGACTTGTCAAACATTAGGCTTAGACAATAACCATGCCGATGAGCGCCGCTACAAACGCTTGGAAGTCGCTAAGCTCGTGGCAAAGTACAAACCTGAACTACTCACAGACTCCACCCCTGTCACTGCCAATGAAGTGACACCCGAAACAGCCAATGCCCAAGACACCAGTGATGCTGAGAGAGGGGATACCCAAACCCTTGAGCCGACAAAATTAGTTGAACCCTCTCAAGATGAACCTGATGTCATCTGGCAGTTACCGGCAATGACTCAACCTGTCCGCGAGCAGCTCCTCAAAACCTTCAGCCAACTGATTGACGAGGAATCCAAACGGAAACAAATTGCTAAAAATCTCAACAAAATTGGCTATGAACGCTACCTACAGGGGGACTTCCAAAGTGCTGCATTTTATTTACAGTGGGCAATTGAATTTAATCCCAACCTAGGCGGGGCTCACTACAACCTGGGTTCAACCTATGAAAAGCTGGAAGATGTTGAGCGTGCCTACAACCACTACCAAACGGCAGCAAACCACAAAGGACGCGCCGCCGATGCTGCCCTGAGTAACCTGGCTCGTTTGGACATTTTAGCAGGAAACAGCGCTACAGCAATTGAGCGACTCTTACCAAGAATAAACCAGGTTAAGGATGCTTCCGTAAAATCCTCTGTCCACAAAAATCTGGGTTGGGCGTATCTGCTGCAAAAGCAATATTCTGACGCCCAATATCACCTACAAAAGGCAATTGAATTAGATAGCGAACGTGCGGCTAGTTACTGTTTACTCGCACAAGTGCAAGACATTCAAGGGGACGAGAAAAGCGCTCTGGTATCATGGGCAAACTGCCTTACCTATGACACCAGAGACAAGAGACGAAAAGAAGTCGCTTGGAGATCTCCGGAATTAGACTTCTGGCAGTTTCAGGCACGCGAACGCCTAAAACCTGTAGGCAATTAGGCAAAAACGTCTGGACAACGAGTGACGTTTTCCGTTCAAGGTAGCGGTACTAGACTGGTTGGAATTAAGGATTAGGAACAATTGGCACATCATTTTCATCATCCTCATCATCCTCATCCTGGAGAGAGCGAGTAGACATAGAGTTACCGATGAGTGCAAAGTAATACATGGCTGTAGCCAACTAAAGTTCACAACAAATCAAGACTGCTGTTCACACTCACATCACAATCTTCATCATGCTGGCGGTGCTTGGCAGTCATTTGACCGTTGAATTCAGAATAGTTGGGGGAATTGTCTTCAAACCAGCCACCCACACTGGACGCTAGAAGTTTTATATAATAAGCGATAGACAGTTAGGGAATGTTGCTAAAATTAGGGGATTCCCCTAACTTTCTGACAGGGTTTGATACTAAATCCACCTTTATTACCCCCTGCAAGAGGAGGCGATTGAAATCGCTTCTACACAAACTTTCGTCCGCCTGTGCGGACTGGTTTATAACAGGGGTAGCGTTCCCCGGATTTGGTATGACTTGGCGATGGCGAGCTGGGGAAGCAAATGACGAATGACCAATGACGATATTCAAGAACGTAACTGTTCCAAAAAACAATTCAACTCTTGCACCAGCCAATCCTTCTCGGTTAACTTAAGATATTTACCAAAACGATGAGTGCGAACCCCTTCGACAATAGCACAAGACCGAATGGGTTGACCGTTTGAATTGTAGCGAATGTCTATCTCCAGTCTGTCAATATCTGCAGTTCGTCCCTTGCGCCAATATCTTAATCCCAGTATTTGCCACTGCAACTGGAACGTTTTTTTGTCAATTTTCAAGTAGATGTGACTGAGAAATTTGTCTCGAATGACGATTAATAAGGGTAGGATGGCGATTATAAAAGGCAAAACACAAATTAGTCCAATAAATACTATTAGGGAACCCACCATCACATACCATGATAAGAATGGAATATCGACAAGGATATAGTCACGGTGTTTTTCCAAGAAGATACGATTACTTATTGATACAGGCGGCTCAATGAATGAATTTTGATCAGCGAGTTCACCCTGTAAGGCAATTAAAGCGTCCTGAGCCGAAGCAAATCGATCTTCAGCAACGGGTTCGAGCATTTTCTCTAACCAGTTCGCTAATTCTTCTGACTGTACCTGAGCGCGAAAATCAATCTTGAGGCGGCGTTGAGGTAAATCGCCTGGAGAACGATGAGTCACTAAAAATAATAATGTTGCCCCTAAACCGTACAAGTCAGACGTGATATACCCTTGTCCTCGAAACTGTTCGGGTGCCATGTATCCATAGGTTCCGACAACTGTACTTCCTTGAGTCAGAGTGTTCCGATAAACATTTTGGACTGCCCCAAAATCAACTAAAAAGACATTTCCTTTTTGATCCAGGATAATGTTTTGGGGGTTAATATCTCTGTGAATAATGGGAGGCGTCAAATTATGGAGATAGTCGAGAATTTCCAAAATTTGTCTGGCAATTTTGAGAACTTTGACCTCATCCGGTTGCCATCCTTGTTTGACTAATAGGGATAGAGACGTTCCAGGAGCTAATTCTTGGACAAGATAGAAACAGCGATTCTGGGGCGTTTCAACCTGAAAATAATCCAAATACTTGGGGATTGCCGGATGATCTAAACGGGAGAGCACTTTGGCTTCACGTTCAAAGAGTTCCAAGACTTTCCAGTCCGTCATACCGACTAAAGACAACGCTTTGAGTGCCACCTTTTGACCCGTTTTTTGGTCTTGCGCGGCGTAGGTTGTCCCCGTTCCCCCACTACCCAGAATATTGATAATCTGATAGCGTTGAGCGATACAATCTCCTGGATTATGTCCGTTCATAATCATCCTCCGGTTTCAGGTGAGGATAACGCTGATGCAGGTGTTTCATAAAGGTGGTTACTTCCTCAACCACCCACTCCCGTTCCCGTTGGGAGATGAACTGGGCAAATTCAATCCGTTGATGGGACATTTGGGTTAAAAGTCGGCATTTGCGTACAGGTATTTTATACCGTTCGGATGTTTTGGTTAACTTGTTTTTTTCGGTATACTGGGTAATAATTTCGATCCAGTTAATATCTGCGGTTCGTCCCTGAATCGTTTTTTTTAACCCCAATAGCGTCCACTGTAACTGAAAGTTTTTTGGGTTAATCTTGAGTTGAATGTGGCTGGCTGCACGCAACAGAATATTTAACACCGATAGTTCATGTAGTATAAAGATAAGACTGATGTATGCCCCCACAAAGAGCCAGGGACTGCTCACCAGGATCATCCGATAAAGGTGATTTGGGACAGCGATCGCTAAAAAGGCGAGTACTGTGGTTGGAATGAAGAGCAAACTCCATGCTACAGGATTCAAATACCCACCCGTTCCCCTAAACCCAGCCGGCGGAATTGTGAGTTCTAACTGTTCGTTTGTGGCGGTCAATGTAATCTGACTTCCTGCTGGACGACGGCGATGTTCTACTACAGGCTGGATCAGGGTTTTGGGATTTTGCAAAGCGTTTAACGCTGCCCGAGCGGAGAGGAATCGATCCTCCACCACGGGTTCTAACATTTTGTCCAGCCAGTCGGCAAACTCTGGCGACACATTCACACGAGAACGAAAGTCAAGTTTTAACCGTTTCTGGGGTAAATCGGCGGGAGAACGGTGAGTGAGTAGAAATAGTAAGGTAGCAGCTAAACCATGCAAATCAGAGGCGGGATAGGCTTGTCCTCGATCTTGTTCCGGTGCCATGTAACCAAAAGTACCAACCACAGTCATCCCCTGGTTACGGCGATTCCAATAAGCATGACGTACTGAGCCAAAATCGACAAGAAACACCTGTCCATCATCTCGGCGGATAATATTTTGGGGTTTGATATCGCGATGAATAATCGGGGGAGAAATGTGGTGAAGATAAATTAGGGTTTCTAGGATTTGGATGGCAATATCCTTGATTTCATCTTCTTGGGTACGCCAACCGCTTTGAACCCAATCAAACAGCGATCGCCCCGGGGCTAGTTCCTGCACAATATAAAATAAACGGGTTTGGGGAGTATCCACCTCAAAGTAGTCCAGGTAATTGGGGATAGCTGGATGATCGAGGTAAGATAGCACTTGAGCTTCCCGTTCAAACAGATCCAAGTCTTTCCAGTCTTTGAGCCGGCGCAAAGACATTTCTTTGATCGCCACCCGTTGATTATTACTTTGATCTTGCGCCTCGTAGGTTGTCCCCGTTCCTCCTTGCCCCAAGATAGCTAGGATACGATACCGTTGAGCAATGATATCCCCAGGCTGATGCGATCGCTCCATACAAAATTGCCCGAATTGATATCTTTATCATAAAGTCGTCATTGGTCATTCGTCATTGGTTGAGTTTTCCGAGGCTATAGCTGAAGCTAAACCCTTGGCAAGGTCAACAATATCGTCTTTGCGGGCAATTTGGTCACGCCATTCTTGGGGAATTTGTTCGACACCGTAATATAGACCCGCTAATCCTCCTGTAACCGCCGCCGTGGTATCGGTATCTGAGCCTAAATTAACCGCTTTTAACACAGATTGGGGATAGGATGTACTGGTTAAAAAACACCAAAGTGCGGCTTCTAAGGTATGAATGACATAGCTTCTCGATTGAATCGCCTCCATGGGAAACTGGGCGATTTCTCCATCTAAGATTCTGGTGAATTTATCGAGTTCTGAGGTATAGGGGGGTTGATTGTAGCTCTGGTGAATTTTTTGAATTCCTTTAAAATAAGCCGTAGCTGGATCATCACCTTCTAGTAATCGAATCGCTATACTGATATAAATCCCACATGCCATCTGAGAACGAAGATGGGCATGAGTAATGCTAGAAACCTGATGGACTCTTTTAATCAATTCAGGAAATTCTAGGGATTGATAATAGAAAGCCATGGGTAAAATTCGCATCAGTGACCCATTGCCATTACTTTTTTCATCCGTACTACCTGACTCTAATGGCGAAACCTGATCCCAGCGTAGGCGACGAATTGCTGTAGACGTCGCCATACCAATATCAAAGACGGTGCCGTGAGGTGTCCAGTAACCTTGATCATGCCAAAGACAAAAGGATTGTGCGATCGCGTCGAGGGAAAATCCCTGACAGAGGCTTTCGGCTAAACAGAAGGTGAGAGAACTGTCATCTGACCAAGTCCCCGGTGGCTGATTATGGCTACCATAACCCCGCATAGAGGTTACAGGCTCGCGCAGGCGTTCCTCCCGGCTGGTAAATTCCACAGGTACACCCAACGCATCACCAACACAGACTCCCAGGAGTCCTGCTAGGACTTGAGATTGGCTGGTTTCCATGAACAATTTCTCCCCACTTGAGACGCTTAAAAAAGGTGGGCATAGCCCACCCCACAACGATGACATATAAAAAATGATCTATCATCAATCAGCTCATTAATGAGTCTTCAAACCACTCCAAGTTTTATTCTGTCTTACTTTGACACGCCGTCTGTGTATTCTAATCAGGCTTTAGGCTGGCTCTTTACTCATTATCACATCTCCTTGTGGAGTATTTTTCGAGGCTGAGTCATCGAAAAATTTGAGGTAGAAAAAGCCAGCGACTAACGCACCCAAAATAGGGGCAACCCAGAATAACCAGACTTGCTGAAACAGTTCAACACCCGCAAAAATAGCAGGTCCGGTACTCCGGGCTGGATTGACCGACGTATTGGTTACAGGAATACTAATCAAGTGAATCAACGTCAAGGCTAAACCGATAGCAATGGGAGCAAAACCTTGAGGCGCCCGCTGATCTGTTGCTCCTAAGATAATCATCAAAAAGATGAACGTCAGCAACACCTCGGTGATAAAACAGGCAAACAGGGAATAGCCGCCCGGAGAATGAACCCCAAAACCATTGGTGGCAAAGGGATTTGAGCCAGTCATCTCAAAACCGATTCGCCCACTGGCAATGACAAACAAAACCGTGGAGGCTGCGATCGCACCCACAACTTGTGCGGCAATATAGGGGAGTAATTCAGCCCCCGGAAAGCGTTTTGCCGCCCAAAGACCAAAGGATACAGCCGGGTTAAAGTGTCCCCCGGAAATCGGACCTACGGCGTAAGCCATGGTTAACACCGTCAAACCAAAGGCGAGGGAAACACCCACCAAACCGATACCCAAGGGATTGCTCCCTTCACCATAAGGAAATGCAGCGGCAAGTACAGCGCTACCACATCCTCCGAAAACTAGCCAAAACGTGCCGATCAACTCGGCGATACTTCGCTTTACCAAATTCATAATTAATGCTCTATTAACTGATTCAGATAGTATCAGAAGTAATCAATCAGTTTAATTAGACTTATAGAGTCCCTTTATTCGGGGAGATAAGCCCTGCTAATCAAACAACACTTCAGACAAAACAGCTGCCAATACTTCCCCCTGAAAAATAGGCAAAAAAAGTGGGCTAAGTCCACCCAAAACTTCTCAGATGATGTCCGGCAAATCACCCCTAATAAAAATGTAGGGGCTTGGTTACCAAGCCCCTACTCACCCTCACCCCATCACCCTATCTCCCCATCTCTCCCCACCACAAGACTTATTCAGCAACCCCTACTTAATGGTTATTAGGGGATTCAAAATTGAACCCTTCGGAATCCAACTGTTCGCGATCGCCAACTATGGAGCGAATCCCCTCAATCGTCGCCGGAATCGCACGGGGGTCCATAAACATCACCTTACTACTATCACTACTGCCAATCTCTTTACCCATCTCTAGATAATTCTGTGCCAGTAAGAACTGTAGGGCATCACGGGCAACGGGGTCACCCTTAAGCGTCTTCGCCACAATTTGCAGCGCCTCTGAAGTGGCTTGCGCCCTGAGAACTGCCTGCTGGCGTTCGGCTTGAGCTTTGAGGACAATCGCCTTTTGCTGCGCCTCGGCGTCTAAAATCGCTGCCTTTTGTCGCGCTTCCGCATCGAGTACTCGGGCTTCCGCGTTCCCTCTGGCACTATTAACTGCCGATTCCCGTTCCCCTTCAGAGGTGAGAATTGCCGCCCGTTTTCGCCGTTCGGCGGACATTTGCAACTCCATTGAGTCTTGTACCGCTTTAGAAGGCACAATATCCCGCAATTCTACCCGTGTCACTTTCACACCCCAGGGATCAGTAGCAATATCTAGTTCCCGCAGCAGGGTTTCATTCACTTCAGATCGCGCCGTAAAGGTTTGATCCAGTTCCAGTTTGCCCATTTCTGAACGAATCTGCGTCAGCACTAAATTCACCATTGCCGCTTGCAGATCTTCTACCTTGTAGTAAGCTTTTTCCATATCCATGATCCGCCAATAGACCACGGCGTCCACGCTGATGGAAACATTATCGCAAGTGATGCATTTTTGGGGAGGAATGTCAAGCACTTTTTCCCGAATTGTTTCCTTAAATACAACACGATCCAGAACCGGAACCATAAGATTCAAGCCCGGTTCCAGCTTTTTGCCACTGTATTTCCCCAATCGTTCCACTAATGCTTCATTCCCTTGATTGACAATCTTAATGGAGCTAGCCATCGTGGAACCGCCAAGCACCAAAATAATCAACCACGCAAATATATCCATGTTATTACCTCCTAGAATTTTAATTGTCTGCCACCCATAAACAGTGGCAATTATTTCTCAAACCGCTAAGTTAAGCGTTAACAACAATATCTCTTGACTTCTCCCCCGGTTAAAATGCGGGGGATTCTAAATTTGAGCGTATTTCCCCCACAGCTCATGGAAAATCTGTTTTCAGCACAAAAGTTAAAATTTAGTAAGGGACTAGATTTTGAGGAACAACGATGAGTGTATTGCCTTGCCGACGAACGACATAAACATTTTGGTTGGGTGCGATCGCGGCTGTTTCATCGTCACAACGCGCTTGCCAGGAATTCCCTTCATAGAGAATGCGTCCCGTTTCTCCGGGGGGAATTTCGGTCAAGGTACGGGCTTCCACAGCGTCGAGACGTTTCGCCACCTTAGCCGCCGGGAGGATACGCCGAGATGCAATAACCAGTGCCGTGGATAGCGCCAACCATAGCACCACTTGCACCGGAAACAGGGGAATAATTAACGCCACCAGCGCCACGACTAAAGCGCTAATTCCCATGGTAAAGGCGACAAATGCCGTAGGGACAAATAGCTCCACCAGACAAAGCATTGAGCCTGCCAGGAGCCAAAGTAGGGAAGGATTGAGTGACATATAAAAATCCAGTGTATCCTGGGTTGAAAGCCTTTTATTCTAGTTTAATTCCCTATCGAGGCAGAGCATGGTTCTCCGGGGCTGGTTTTACCGAAACGTTCTGTAAATATTTGATAACATAACTAAACTTTTTTAGGGAAGGAGGAGCAGATGAGTCTAGACACAGAGCCATCTTTTTATTATTCTGGTTTATCTTGGGGGTCTGGTATTTATGGTTAGCCCGCCACTACATGAGGTACATTATTTCTTTTTCCAGGATCTCGGTGTATCTGATCAAACCGAAAACGGCTGGAGTTGCGACCGTTGCCAATTCATTCCAGGATTATTTTTAAAGTATTTTTAAGGTTATGAGTACTGAAGAGCCGCAAACTAATCGTTATCTGTGGGCAGTGGGTGCAACGGCTGCATCGTTCCCGGTGGGGGAAATGGTTGCACAACGGTATCAAGTCGTCGCACCCCAAATTTGGCTGGATCTGCACCCAGAGGAGTTACCCCAGGCTCCTGATCGCTTAAATGGCATGTTCCTCCCCTATCTACGCCTGTATCCCCATCGTCTGCACGTTCCGGAGGTTTATGGCGTTTGTTCTGGGGCAGAGTCTGAATCGGATACACCAATTATTTTGCTGGAAAATGTCCCGATCGACAATAAGGGTGAACTCTATCCAGCGATTACTTCACAATGGTCACAAGCCTCGCCTTTACGTCAGATCTATTGGTTATGGCAAATTCTAGAGTTATGGCAACCTTTAGCTGAATTAGGCGTAGCCGCCACCCTGGTTGATCCCGAACAGGTGCGAGTCGAAGGCTGGCGGGTGCGACTGCGGGAACTGGTTAGGAATGGGACGACTGATTTCCAACCTGTCCCCCTGTCAGTCACAGGTGAAAGAAAAGACTCATCAACAGGTGCGTCTGGAGGTACGACAACCCTACCCCACTCCCGAACTCAGGCGAGTCTGCAACAGCTAGGACAATGTTGGGAATCCTGGTGTCACACAGCATCCGTGACGGTGGCGGCTCAACTGCGAGACATCGCCCAGCAAATGCAAACGCCCAACCCCTCCTTTGACGCGATCGCAGTCCAGCTTAATCAGCTTCTTTTGGCTCAATCTTCGCAACAACCCCTGCGTTTAGAGGTAGCTGGACTCACGGATACAGGTCCGTTACATGACCACAATGAGGATAGCTGCTATCCTCTGCGATCGGATTTGACCACAGAACCTGATCCCCTGATTTCCCATCTCTCCATCGTCTGCGATGGTATTGGCGGACATGAAGGCGGCGAAGTCGCTAGCCATATCGCCATGCAGTCGGTGAAAATTCAGGTGCGGGCATTGTTAGCTGAGTTACTCGAAGATCCGGAACTCATGAGTCCGGATTTAGTGGCACAACAGCTATCAGCAATTGTTCGAGTTGTCAATAATCTTATTGCCTCTAAGAACGACCAACAAGAACGAGAATCCCGACGGCGCATGGGTACAACCTTAACCATCGCCCTACAATTGCCGCAAAAGGTGATTCAATCGGATAGCGAAGGTAATAGTCATGAACTCTATATTGTCAGTGTCGGAGATAGTCGTGCCTACTGGATCACTCCCGACTATTGCCAACAGCTTACCGTCGATGATGATGTAGCAGCGCGGGAAGTTAGGATGGGTCGCAGTTTGTACCGCCATGCCTTACAGCGCCCTGATTCTGGCGCATTGACCCAAGCGATAGGAACCAAGGAGGCGGAGTCTCTTTATCCCCATGTACGCCGCTTTATTTTAGAGGAAGATGGTTTACTGTTGCTCTGTTCTGATGGGGTAAGTGATAATAATTGGCTGGAGTCTATTTATGGGGATTTCGCCAAAGATGTGTTTAGTGGCAAGCTATCCCTAGAAGCAGCGGCAAAGTTTCTCGTTGATCAGGCAAATCAACGGAATGGTTATGATAATGCTTCCGTTGTTCTCTCCTATTGTGCTGTTTCTCCTCAATATCCAGTGGTTTTGAATTTGGGAGGATTACAACTGGAAAAAAATGCCCCGACTATTGAGTTAGAGACTGAATTGCCAGCCACACAGGAACCTGTTGCTGAGGAGGAAGAGGATGTTTCAGAACCCATAGACGTTGAAACGGTATCCTCTAGTCAGGATTGGTTCAAAATCATCATCGGAGTTTTTGGGATACTTGTGATTATTTTCTCGGCTGGCGCTGCTGTATTTATCGCCCAGTGGCTACTCAATCCCCAAGCGTTCAAACAAATGCGCGATCGCTTCTCGCCTCCCCAACCGATAGAACAGCTTGAGTCTGTACCTGACTCACCGCCTGAATTAGAGGAGTAAGAGACAAATTCAACAATGAACGGTAAACAATCAAAACAAATAACTTGTTATAACATCTTGCGCTATTCTTTTGGAGTCTGTAGTCTACTAACTTGAAAACCCCTGTCAACCTGTGCCAACCTACTTCGTTAATTTGCCCTCTCCCACAACCGTTGAATTTCAGTTAACACTTGCTTATCCGGGGGTGGAATCACGTTTCCAGGGGGATTGATCTGAGCACCTGGAATAGTCTGAGACCAAGGACTATTGGCAACGGTTTGTAAATCGACTGTATTATTAACCGGACGGAAACCGTACTGCACAAACACTTCCTGTTGTGGCGGTTGAGTCAGAAACTCTAAAAATTGTTGGGCAGCTTTTGCCTGACTTTCACTCACATTGCGTCGTACAATGGCTGCGGTAGATACCGTTTCAATCGTCGGATCAAGGTAATAAATTTGGTAGGGTTTGCCTTGATTCGCGGCTGATTGCTGCCAACGATAGAGGGCAATACTTTCATACACGGTAGCCACATCCGCATCATTGGGACCCCGACTAATAAATTCTTGCAGTAATATGTCGGTGGAACGGGGTGGCTGATAGACGGAACGCTTAATTACACTAAATAAAGCATTAATCGCGGGATTGTTTAATCCGGCGCTGCTGAGTGGACGTCCGCCTAATTTAGACTGCGCCCATAGTCCTAACGTTACCTGACCACTATTAGAACGGGTGGGATCTGTCATCAAAAAATCAAAACTGCCCCAATCGTTATTGCCGCCAATTTCTCCCCAGTTTCCGGCTTCCATGGCTTGTTCAACCTGTTGCCATTGGAAACGCCCGTTGGGAAACAGAATATTGCCCCGTTGAGTCCAGGCAATACCCACAAGGATAGTTTTGGCAATAGGTTGAGGCGTATTGTAGAAGGGTTCGCTGTTCTGTTGCGCCTGAATGCGATCGCGTAATTCCTGTACAATCTCGCTACTGGCGGGAATGAGTACCGTAGGCTGGAAGTCGTTCTGGTTATCAATATAGTTATTTACTATATCCTGGGAACCTTGAAACTTGAGTTCTAAGTCAATTCCCGGATTTTCTTCTTCAAACTTGGCTTCTAGACTTTGCAGGGGTTCAGCCAGTTCAGTTCCACTAACCACAACAACAGTCTGGTTGAATCCAGGTAAAGGGGCATAAGTTAAACCTAAAGATACCAGGATAATGCCAATAGAGGTTAACAGCCGGGTTGGGTTTTGAGATTGACGAGTTTGGGTTGCCATTGTTCTGGGGAGAAGGAATTGCTAAGCTGCTACGCGGAAGTAAAAAGTCAAAATTCAAACGTTTACTTGGATTATTTTGTTACCAATAGATCGAAACTCTCTTCTAAACTATGAAGTTCTTCACTCAAGGAAAGGAGTTCCCTGGCTTGTTCAGAGTCATTTAAATCGGCAGTTCTTAGCTTATTTTGGAGTTGCTGCAAAACCCCGGCGGCATCAGCAATCATAGTCGAAAGACTGGTAACTTGGGCTTGACGCGCATCTTGTCCCTGATGCGCTAACTGGAGATTACGCTGCAAGCTTTCTGTAAGTTTGTTAAGTTGGTCTTTAGCAACACCACTGGCTTGGATTTGTTTTTGATTGACCTGTTCGAGTTGTTGTTGTAAATCACTGACGGATAATAGGGAATCAGCCCCTTGGAAGCGTTGAGACAACTGGTCAACTTTAGCAGGCAATTCAGAGGCGCGATCGCACGTATACTGAACGGCGGCGAGTAACTCGACTTCTAAGCCATCGCTTAAGAGTTGAGTAGCCTGCGATCGCAATATCTCCGCTTTCCCTGCTAATGTCTGGGCTTGCTGTTTGACCAATTGCAGTTCCCGCGCCAGTTCCGGGTTCTCTAGATTCAGTGTTTCCGGTTCTTTCGATTTGAGTGCGATCGCGCCGCCTGTAGCAATAACGGCGGCAAATGGTAACATGGCTACGCTGGGTAAGTTAGCCAGACGAACGCCGACAACAAGGACAATTCCGCCAGCGAGTACAGCTAAAGGATAGTTAAGTGGATTTGCCAGTTTCATCGGTTTTGTGTTTTGTATTTTGTGTAGGGGCGGGTTTCACTATTATCGTTTCTTGCCTAACCCAGATGCGACTAAACCCGCCCTGATCAAGTGTTGATCCTTCACAACCTTCTAGGGAACCTGATTTGTAGGGGCGAGTTTAGGGACTAAGTAGGTTGGTGGAAATAAACTCAACCATATTAAGTTATGTAAACAACCCTCAAACCCTTACAAATGACGAATGACCAACTAAAATTCAACCTGCAAATCATTCATAACCGTAGCAATCGTTTCTGGGTCTCCTTTGCGGTAATAGCCCGCATTCAGGTCAGCAATTTTCTTCAGCGCTTGAGGATCAAACTCACCTTCCCTGCCATAACCAATGGTAAAAAAGGCAATTCGCTGATCACTATTAAACCCACTTTTTTGCAATTCTTGTTCCAGTTGATTCAGATTAATCTGAGAACCCGAATCTTCACCATCGGTGAGAATTAGCACAGCATTAATCGCATCCGGGCGCGGATTTTCTTGCAACCAGTTACGGGCATAAAGCGCCGCATCATAAAGTTTAGTCCCTCCATCAGCTTTGAGACCACTAATAAACTCCAAACCGCGATTCCGTCCGGCATCAGTTCCTTCGACTAACACAGGTTCGCGAATTTCCTCATCAAAATCAATGAGGGCAATCTTATCTTTAGACCCTAAACTATTAATATATTTCTGCAATGTATTCTGTACAGCAGGTAACTTATTACCCGTCATCGAACCTGATGTATCCACAACCACAACCACTTGGGACGGTTTCTTTGCCACCTCTTGCCAGGAGGTTAACATTGCCTCAACAACTTCAGGTTGAGGGGGGCGATAGGAATCGTATTTCGCCTGTGGATTAACGCCAAACTCTGGGATAAATTTAGGTCCTAAAGCGACACCTGGGGTTCCAGGGCGCAAACCCAGTTCAGTAGCAATTTGTTGGGCTTCAGGCGATTGCAAATAAGTAACAACCTTCTCGGCGGCGGCTTTTTCTTCCTCACTCACCCAAGGCGCATTGGGGATAATCGCCCGCATATTTGAGGTAAAAGTGGCGTTAGGATAAACGGCTTGGTAACGAGGTTGATTGGGTTGAGGGTTCGCATTCGCCGCAATGACGGAAGACTCATAGACTGAACCCACAGACGCCCAAAAGGGTCCATTTTGTACCATGGCTTGCGCTAGTGAATCGGTGGAAACACCATACCGAGTGATTTTGCTTTGAATTTGCTGAACTTGTGATTCATAGTTCTTAACATCTTCCACCGTTAAATCTTCCGGGCGCTTCCCCGAAACCGCCGCATATTGGGCGACTAAGGTTTGTAAGCCAGAATTAGAACGGGTGGGTGCGGTATGGACGTAGTGAACGGCTAGGGGGGGACTGGCGGGGTCGATATCTTGATGGGTTTCAGCAGTGACTAAGGCTTTGAAGGGATCAGCAGTGTTCTTCAATCCTGTGGCTACATCCTCTTGTGCCATAAATACCATCGGACTATTTACCAGCAGGGGGGAGTCTGTAATCTCCGGGATGTAGTTTTGTCCGGGAAATAGCTGATTCATCCGGTAGATTAGCTGACTTTGATAAATCTCGCCATCCACGGAAATCAAGGTGGGCAATTCAGCAGATTCTGCTTCCAGGGTGCCATTTTTGAGTTGTGAGCCTTGAGAAACCAGGCGGGTGACGATATCGCCACTCCCCATCGATTCACAGGTTAGGCGGATGGCGGTGCCATTATCAAGTTGGGGCTGTTGTTGATTGAATTTTTCCGCCGCTTGGTTGCAGAAGTCTCCCAAGGCGCTACCTGCTAGGAATTTAATCGTCAAACCACCGAAGTTGTCTGGATTCGTGTTACTCCCGTTACAAGCGCTGAGGAGTAGAAGGCTGAGGACAGCCGTAAGGCGAGTGATGAATGGGCGAGGTTGCAGATGCATAAAAGCCTCTACATTAATGACTAGGTATTATAACTCTAGTGTAGGAGCGATCGCGCCTGCTTGAGGAGTTCGTTCGTAGTTCGTAGTAAGGGATGCGAGCCTTTTCGATGGTAAATTGGCGAGGAGGAAGTCGCAGCTACACTTGCCTTGCGTCCGCAAGGTAGGGGGGTTAACTTGATATCATCAGTTGTTCAATTGCATCTGCATCAGTTGGTAAGGCGGCGGTGAGGACTTCGCTACCCTCTTGAGTGACTAAAACATCATTCTCTATCCGAATCCCGCGCACATCAGCAAACTGAGCTAAACGATCCCAATTAACCACATCCTGATACTTAGCGCGTCGTTCTGGATCATTTAAAATAGCTGGAACTTGATAGAATCCAGGTTCAATTGTAACCAGCATTCCCGGTTGCAAGGGTCGATCAAGTCGCAGAAACCCTAAGCCAAAGCGATTGCTCCTGACTCGATTTTCTGCATACCCGGCTAAATCGCCTAAATCTTCCATATCATGGACATCTAAACCAAGTAGATGCCCAACGCCATGAGGAAAGAACAAAGCATGAGCATCCTGTTCCACTAAATCCGAAACCTGTCCTCGCAAAATCCCTAAATCCACTAATCCTTGAGTAATAGTTGCAGCAGCTAATAAATGAATGTCGCGATATTCTACACCCGGATGAACTTTCTCAATACAAGCATTATGGGCGGCTAAAACACACTCGTAAATATCACGCTGCGTCGGAGAAAACTTTCCCGTCACCGGGAAGGTGCGAGTCACATCTGCTGCCCATCCCCTCTCCGTTTCTGCCCCCACATCTGCCAGAAGTAAATCTCCAGGTTGCAAGGGGTGGTGATAATGTTCATTGTGCAACACTTCCCCATGAACCGTGACAATACTGCCATAAGCGCAATTCATGTTGTGGGCAAGAATTACTCCTTCCATCGCCCCCCGGATTGCGGCTTCGTAGAGACATTCCGCCGCAACGTCTCTACCCCCAATTGCCTGCATTCCCGCTTTATGAGCAGCTACCGTCACGGCGGCGGCTTTACGTAACTCCGATAATGCCTCAGCATCGTGGCACAGTCGCAAAGAGACAATCGCTTTGGCTAATTCGCGGTCAATTCCTTCTGGGGCGTTAGCAGGGGCGACGAATCGATTTAACAGTTGCTCTTGCTGCTGATACGTTATCACATCTTGCACCGCCAGAGTTGCCGCATCGGCTGTCCTCGATGCTAATTCTGAGACAGGAAAAGCTGCATCAGCACCAATTGTTTGGGCTATTTCCTCTCGTTTGGGCATTTCGCCATGCCAAAGGGTACTGGCTGGCGAGGGTTCATCGATAAATAGTTCTAACCTGCCATCTTTGAGATAAATGACGGCGCCCTCTAGAGGTAAACCTGCAAAGTAGAGAAAATGACTACTGGCGCGAAACGGAAACAGATTTGCCGGAAAATTGCGCGGATGGGAACCTCCCGCCCAGAGAATGACAGGGAAATCGATAAGCTGGGCGAGGCGAACTCTGCGATCGCGCAAGGTGGTTGCTAGGTTACTGTAGTTATGCTGACTCTCCATATTTTGGAGGGTAGCACAAGTTGTGACTAATACCACGTTGCATTCAAAGATATAACTTTCTCTCCCCCTGCTTCCCCTGTCTCCCCTGCCTCCCCTGCTTTTCCTATCTACTATGTTTGAGCGCAACTCGGTATAAATCCCCGGCTTTTGCAAAAAGGAGGTAGTCAATCCGGATTAAGAATCATTCAGGATCATCATCATCAATTGTGTCTATCCCTTCGGCTTCATACTGTTTTTCTGCCTCAGCATCTTGATCAGTATCTGTGGCTGAGTCTTTCTCAGTTAGCTGATTTTCTATTTCTGGTTGCGTAGATTTATTGATGGGTTTTACCAGTCCGCAGGCAGTCATCGTTAAATTGCCCACTATCAGCAGTAATGTCAATGAAGCTAGAGACATCCACAGGGGTTTTCTCTTGTTCGATTTTTTTGAAAACATGAGTCTGCCTTTAACTTAATCATTCATCTAGTCTCAAGGGACGCCAAAAATAGTCAAAAAGTTTCCTTTATAAATTGTGTTGTTGCGAATTTATTTTTTATTTAAGACAAGAAATTATGATGGCAAAGACAGCGCAACTACGAACTTAGCTTATGTCAGTACCATTCAACTTAAATCAAAGCGATCGAGGAAATACTGACGGTACAAATTACAACGCGGGGTAACATCATTCCCATGCAGATCCACTAATCCCATTGAGTGTAACTTAAACGCCGCCGCCGATTCTAGGCGTACCGGGGTATTTGCCATGACAACCTGCTGCATAGCCGCCGCGAGTTCTGGATGTTGTTGTAAATTCCATAAATGTCGGCGAAGGTGATCACTGTAAAGTCCTGATTCTGTAGGTGCAGTACCTAAGAGTTCCTCTAAACCAATATCCTGCTGGGCAATATGATAAAATGCCAATCGCAATAAATAGGGATGTCCAGCCACCATTGCCATAAGTTGTTCAACTTGGTTAAACTGCCAATCAAGTCCATGTAATTTGGCTAAATCAAACACCTGTTGAGGCGTCAACTCAGGTAACTCAACCGATAACCCAACATTAAAAGGCGATTGGTTAATATCCATCGGCACATACACTTCCGTGGAATGCACCACCACTAAGCGCAATTTTTTCCAAATATCACGATTTTTGGCATCCTCATGCCATGCCCGCAACAGCCCAAAAAAGTCAGCCGCAATTTCTGGATATTGGAAGATACAGTCTACTTCATCTAAGCCTAAAACTAAGGGACTATCAATAGTTTCCAATAAATACTCTTCAAAATATGCCGTACAATTATCCTTACTGCCAAAAATATCATCCCAATACTCATTAACTTGATTTGGCAATCGCAGTCGCCGTCCCACGCTGGCACAAAACCAGCGTAAGAATTTATCAATATCAGCAAAAACTTTCCCCTCTGCTAGTTGAAAGCTTAAGGCGACAGTACGATACCTCTGTTGGCTAGCATGATAGAGAATCCGTGCCATGAGGGAGGTTTTGCCCATCTGCCGCGTGGCTTTAATCCGAATCAAAGAACCGGGTTGGATAATGGTATTACAGGTGCGCGTTTCAATGGGAGGACGTTCTACATAAAAGACTGATGCCAAATCCACCTGTCCTTCTGGCAACTCTGGCATAGCCGTGGGTAAGGGATAGTGATCCGCTCTTTCCCAAGCCGAGGGAGTTTCTAGAGTGGTTTCGGGATATTCCTCTGGAGTATCACCCTCTGCCAAAAGACTGAGAACCTCTTGAATTAGACTGGCTGTATCGGCATCAGAATACCATTCCCCCTGCTGAATCCGGTCAAGATAGCCGCGCAGGTGGTAGTTGAGGGGCGAGGTGAGGGGAAAGTTAATCCGGATAGGTAATATAATCGGTTTGCCGTCGGGGTTTGTATTGCGTAATTCCTTTGCCCGTCGCACTTCCTCAATCACCATTTCACTGAGGGCAGATTGTTCTGATAATAACAGCAACAAGTAATCACATTGCTTTAATTCTGCCTCAAGGCGTTGGGGCCAGTTGTCGCCCCAGCGGATATTTTCCCCCGCCATAAATACATCATGACCCCCATCCAATAATGCGGCATAAAATTGTTTGGCTAACCAAGAGTCTGGGTTTTGGTTACGGTAGGAGATAAACACACGTTGATGGCTGCCCATCAGCGGACGAGGCGGTGTAATTTGGTAGACGGGTACAGGTTCGTGAATTCCTCTGAGTTTCCGCAATCCCATATAGGTGATGGGTAAGCGCAACCGCGTTTTCACCACATCGTAAACGGTTTGGGAAATACAAATGCCTCCAGGTGCAGATTCTCTTTGTAACCGTGCTGCCATGTTGACACCATTACCCATGACATCGTTACCGCTAAACAGAACATCCCCTAAATAAATACCAATCCGATGTTTGAGAATATCCCGTTCTGGCAGTTGAGTCGCCGCTGTAGCGAAGGCTGTTTGAATCTCAACCGCACACAAGACGGCTTTTTCCGCACTGACAAGTACATCAGTAACCCATCACCCAAGGTTTTGAGAACCTGCCCGTCAAAACGCTGACAGAAGCCACTCATCTGCTCAAAATCCCGTTGGATTAGTGACAAGGTATGGGTTTCATCGGCTGCCATTTTGGGCGTAAATGATTCCACATCGGTGAAAACAATGGCAGCTAAGGCATTTTCTCCTCTCAGGTTAAACGGCAGGGCTACGTTTTCAACTGATTCCATGGGCAAGCTGCCGCATCGGTAGATAGACTTGGTTTTAGTCTCTGTATTTCAGTATAGTCTTGTCCTGAGAGTTTCTCCATCTGACTAGGGAGTTCTCTAAGGGTTTTACTGATATTCTTCTAACGCTGCCAGAAGCACATTGACTAAAGGATGATTAATCAACTCTTTTAATACCTGACTCGGCACGTTTTTTAAGCCTTCAACGACAGAAGCTTTCAGGATCTGATTATTCTCAATCCTCTCTAGTACCTGGAGAACCACCCGCTGTTTTTCCAGAGGTGTATTCGTGGGATAGGTGTGATCGAGTTGTTGGAGTAACTTTTGAATTTTGGTCGCGGTATCGATCAGTCGTTGCTTTTGTTCTAGGGTATAAGGGGGTGCGATCGCACAGTTAAGAGACGGGCAATTTTCCACGGACTCACCCTGATCTGGCGGGTTAGAGGTTAGGGGTTCAACTAAGCGTCTTGCCTCTACATTAATCGTTTGACTTGGATTCACGGTTCTCTCTGCCAACCGTTGCAAAATCTCAGTTAAATTGGCACTCTGCTGACGATAGGCAGCAACTTGCTCATATTTCACCTTTAACTGATAACGATAGTCTTTATCGATCGCCTGGATTTGGGCATCGTACTCACGATTGAGGAAATGCTCAACCTCAATCCGATTGGCATCGATAGGAATGGCAATCCGGATGGTTAATACCCCATCAGGGCGATTTTCTAAAGATTGAATCGTGAGGATGTTACTTCCATCCTGGGCTTGACAGGCTTGAAAGGCGGCAAAGAATGCTTGCCAATCAATACCATTGCGGAAAATTAAATTGACTGTTTCTAAGGGGACTTGAAAAACCCTCGTGAATTCTCCAAGGGCAAAAATTCCCTGATGGGGACGGCGTTCGTTTTGATCGGTTTGTAAATAAATGTACTCACAAATCACCTCAGCTAAATTCGTCCCGCTATTGATGTGCCAATCTTCCAGACAGGCGGCGGTGAATATGGCTTGGTGAAAATCGGTGTTGAGGGCTTTGCAGCGTTGTAAATTGGCACCCCGAAGGTTGGCTTGAGAGCAATAGGCTTCCTTAAGATTTGCCCCCCTGAGATTCGCACCGACAAGGTGGGCACCACTGAGATTCGCCCCACTCAGATTTGCACCACTGAGATTAGTTCCACTCAACTTAGCGCCAATCAGTTTTGCCCCAACTAAATCAGCACCACTGAGGTTGGCTTTAGTCAAATCAGCGCCACTCAGATAGATGTTATTCAGGTTCGCACCAATCAGGTTAGCACTAATTAAATCAGCACCTCTGAGATCTGCCGCCGTGAGGTTCGCACCAATCAAATCTGCCTGACTCAAATATGCCTCACTCAAAAATGCTTCGCTGAGGTTCGCACCAGTCAGATCCGCTTTACTCAAATCTGCCTGACTCAGGTTTGCCCGACTCAAATCCACGCCACTGAGTTTTGCCCCTTGGATGGCAAAGCCCTTGCCCGTAGCAAAGCAGAGATTGGGTCGGATATCGGGGTGGTGTGCCTTCCACGCATTCCATACCTCCACCCCTTGCCTGAGTAAGGCAAGATAGTCTTCATTCGTCTGTGGAGACATAAAATCTTTAGACAAGCTCCGCTTCACGCATCCGTTGTAGATGGAAGAAACACAATTAACTGAAATGCTTCCATGATAAGGGTTTGGTGAATGGGTTGCCTAGAATTATGCCAAAAAACAAACGGCGAGGACTGATCCCCGCTGTTTCCAAGTTTACTTTATTTATAGGATGAACATTGCCCATCCTTCTATCTGCCTACACTCTACCGCCCATCTGAGGATTGGTATTGACGCCAGGTGCATTATAGACAGCCCAATCCTGAATTCCTCGATTTTGCAAAATAGGTCTCATATTCAGGATCTCGGTTTCGCTACCCTCTACAATGACCACGTAATCCCCAACGGAAACTCGTTCGTCATAATGTTTAGCGGCATCTTCAGGTATTCCCCAACCAATCAGGGCACCCACTAAACCGCCGCCTGCGCCACCAATAACGCCTCCTAGAAGAGTATTCGCTAAAATAACGCCTAATTCTGTCGCTACACCGACACCAGGAATTGCCAGTACGCCTAGACCACCAATTAAGCCTAGGATACCTCCTACCGTACCACCAGCCGCTGCACCCGCTTTTGCGCCTTCTCCCGCATGGTTGCCATCGCTTTTATGCAGGTCAGTACCGCCAATTTTGTCGTTGAGACTAGCGTCTTTGGCAATCACAGAAACTCGATTCAGATCAAATCCTCTATCTCTGAGTTCCATGAGCGCATTTTCTGCCTGTTGACGGCTAGGAAAGACACCAATTGCATGTTTTAATTGTGATTGTGCTACAGCCATATTTTTCTCTCTATTTTCTCTCTATTTATGCTTGAGCACCGATAAACCTGCCAGCATGCAGGACTCGGATTAGTGTTGCGTTGTGCTTCTCCTTTCTATTTTGAGAAGCAGGCATAAAAAGTTCATCAGTCTGTAGAGAGAAGCTGTTGATAAGCAATAGGGAATAGGGCGCTGGGGGAGCAAACAAATTACCAATGACCAATCCGCTAAAACAGTCCTTCTAGCTCAAGTTCCTCAATCATCTGTAAGGCACGGGGATCGCCCACTCTCAACAGGGCTGCTTTCCCATCTTCCCGCACGCCCATATCTTCATCTTCGGCAAAGGCTTCAATTAAACCGTCAACCGCACCCGCATAGATAGCATTGGAGGGTAGTTCTCGACAAAGCTGCCCTAATGACCAGGCACAGTTACTGCGTACTGCTGCCATAGGATCTTGTTTTAAGGCGGTAATTAACGGGGGAATACAGGCGACTATATCGTCATAGTCCAACTTCGCCATTTGTGCCAGGGAACTTGCTGCCCACAAACGCACGGCAGAGATATCTGTACATAAGGCATCAATCAAGCTTGGCAATGCTCTGCGATCGCGGCAATTCCCTAATGCCCAAACGACCCCTTTACGCACATAACCATTCCAATCCCGGTTCAGTTGCTCAATTAACGGATCTACGGCTGTCGGGTCGGGATTGCGTCCCAAGGCATAAGCTGCACTGACCCGTACCAAAGGACAGACATCATTTAACAGATTAATCAGATGGGGAATTGCCCGTTTATCTTGAAGTTCACAAAAAGCCCGCGCCGCCAGCATCCGTTGGGGCGTTTGGCCAGCGGTTAGCAGAGCCAGCATCGCTTCTGGATCGGGTTGAGTCGCCTCTGAGTGTTCATCAATTGGCTCTATTTCATCCAGAGGGCTTTCTAGCTCACCTGCCGCCTCGATTAATCTTAGCTCGTCGTTATCATACATATTTTAAAAAATATCTTATTCGACGGTTATTTGTCATTTGTTATTTGTCCTTTGTCAACTTATCCATTACATAATTTTCGCACTCCAAAGCAGGCTCTCCAAGGTCTTTAGAGGGTCACAACGCTTATCCAGAGAACGGTTTTACCATCCAAAGGGACTGGGTTTGGAATCCTAACTTATCATAAAGACGCACAGCCGATGGATTAGACTGAAACACTTGCAACCCAATTTGGCGATCGCCCCGCTCTCTCGCCCAATTCTCCCCATGGCACATCAGCGCCGAACCAATACCCCGACGCCGATGGTCTGGCATCACATACAGCAAAAAAACATGGGCATGGCGATCGCCGGTGACCTGATCAATTGCATTTCCCAGCCACAGACCAGCAACAGGTTGATGTGATGGTGCAGCGTCACCCTCAGGATTGGCTAATTCTACCCACCACAACGGTGTGTCTTGACAAAAATACCGCCTTACCGTTTCTTCTAAATGAGAAAAATCCTGCTGTTGAGAAAAAAGCTCTTGGTAACTGAGTTGAAGAAACTTCAGCAGGGTTGCCTTCTCTAATCGAGAACCAACTCGTAGCTGATAGCCCGGTATTAAAAATGTACGCATCTGATAAAGAGGAGTTGAGGCAACAAGGGAGCGGGGGTGCGTGGTTGTAGGGGCGGGTTTTACCAATAACGTTTCGCACGGGTACTATGGCGCAACTGGGTCATAAGAAGCGTAAGCTATGGGCGGGTTTTGAACAACAGTTATCATGAACAGCGAGACGAAAGTCCCTAAACCCGCCCCTACACACTCAATACTCTCTCACATCCCCAATCCCCTCATGCTAACTGAATTCGTCTCTTCAATAGGTGCAGGCGCTGCCATATCATTGGGCAAAAAGATGCGAGCGCTAACGGCGAGTAATGCGACGACAAAAACTAAGACGATCAGAAAAGGGGCAATATATTGGCGAAAAATAGACATAGGTATGCAGTAGGGTAAAGATTTGTAACGCTATTTTTATCTATCTTAGAATTACACAAAAGCGAAGGTGAAAGCCCTCGTGATTCATCCGAGGGATGAAACCGAGCGTCTGTAAATAAGTCGAATTTATTCGACCATTATAACGGTTGCGCGATGTAATATAGAGTATAGTATATGTTAGGAGGTGATGCAAATTGTATGGATGCCAACAAGTATTATTGAAGCCTGATGTGGAACTAGCCGCTATCTTAGACTTTATCTGTTCTGAAGCGAACAAGCTAACCAACTGCGGCATATATTATGCGCGGCAATTGTGGTTTAAGCGACGGTGGTTAATTGGTAAATATGACCTGGAAAAAGAGTATAAACATCATTTGCATTTTCAGGCATTGCACTCCCAAGCTGCCCAGCAAGTTTTGAGGTCAGTCAGTGAATCCTTTAAGTCATTCAGGGAGTTAACTAAGGCGTTTGAGGAAGGCAAGATTCCGGTCTACCCCAAACTACCGAAATATCGAAAAAAGGGTGGATTGACAGTGGTCAGTTATCCCAAGCAGGCGTTAAGCCTAAAAAATGGGCTGATTAGGATTCCCTTGGGCAGAATGGTTAAAACTTGGTTCAAATTAACCGAATTCTTGCTGCCGATGCCCTCAAACCTGGAGTTTAAAGAGATTAAAGAGCTGCGAATTTTACCCATAAACGGGTGTTTTTATGCAGAATTTGTCTACCAATTGCCATCAGTCAAGGCTGATGTAGACAAGAATCGAGCGTTAGGAATAGATCCGGGTGTGAATAACTGGTTAACCTGTGTATCCAACATAGAAACCAGCTTCATCGTAGATGGACGGAAACTGAAAAGCTTGAACCAGTTCTATAACAAACGGGTGGCTGAATTAAAAAAGGGTAAACCCCAAGGATTTTGGAATGACGAACTGGCTTCATACACTGAAAAACGGAATCGTCAGATGCGGGACGCGGTAAATAAGGTGGCACGAAGGGTGATTAATTACTGCCTTATTCATCGGATTGGTACAATAGTATTTGGCTGGAACCAGGGCAATAAAAATGGAATTGAGTTGGGGAAAAAGAATAATCAGGAATTTGTTCAAATACCAACATCCCGTTTAAAAAACCGAATAGCCCAATTGTGTAAGCAATATGGAATTCGGTTTGTAGAAACGGAAGAATCGTATACATCCCAGGCATCGTTTCTAGACAATGATGTTCTACCTGTATTTGGCAAAAAGCCGAAAGGGTGGAAGTCAAGTGGGAAAAGAGTTAAGCGCGGGATGTTTAAAACTGCCGCAGGGCATATCATTAATGCTGATGGAAATGGAGCGGCTAATATCTTAAGAAAAGTAGAGATACAGCTAGGACTTGATCTAGCCAAGGTCTGTAGGGCGTTATTGACTGCGCCATCCAGATTATTTATTTGGAACTCTAAAAAGATAAAAAGTCCGGACGGCGTTTTAACCCGTCCCGAAGTATCCTTTTAGAATCCCTGGTCATTTATGCCAGGGAGAAGTCAATTAGAACATCGGTTTAATCAACTTATAGCAGTTCGCTCTCGCGTAGTTACAGTACAAGTGTTCTAAATCCCTCCTGATCAAGCATCCCTCTCTAATGTGTAAATACACGCCTAGCGAAGCGCTATATCTACTGAAATCCTCCCCAATGGTCACATTCGCTACCTGTAGAATGAATAGAGACGTTCCGGCGGAACTCTAAGCATCATAATCCTGATCATCTAGTCCTGGTCTGGGTACAGGTAAAGGTTTTTTCCGGTTAAGCTGACGCAGCCACATTGCACCACTCACCGTGGCGATGAGGGACACCCAACCCGTCAGGGGTTGCAGCAGCAAAAACCCTCCGATCGCAAACATAGCACCAAATAACAATAAAATGGCAGCAAGTACCCGTTTAATATCCTGTCCCAGGTTTTGCATCGGTAGTAACCCTGTGCTTTCCTGTTGACGTTGCCAACCAGGACCTGCTGGACGAACCTGGCGATAAAACGCCTCCAGAGTCGCCTCAGATTCTGGCGGTGTCACCAACATTGCCGTAATCCATAACACACTGGTAATGGCTGTCGTCACCAATAGACGCAAGCCAAACTCCTCAATCTGGATAACCGGGACAATACTAGTCGTCAACCCCACAATAAACCCACCCAACATTGCCGTCAGTTCAGCCGTCGCGTTGATCCGCCACCAAAACCAGCGTAGAATTAAGACTAAGCCAGGACCTGTGCCAATGGCAATCACTAACCGAAAGACAGTCGCCACATCCTGAGAAAAGAACGCTGCCATAGCCCCCAACGCCGTCACCACCACTGAAGCAATTCGCCCCGCTAATACCAACTCTGACTGTTGAGCATCAGGTTTCATGAAGCGCTGATACAGGTCATTGGTTAAATAAGACGCGCCCCAGTTGATAGATGTGGATACTGTACTCATAAACGCAGCCAGTAGAGACGTAACGACTAACCCCAACATCACGGGGGGTAGAAAATCCAACATCAGTTTAGGATAACCCAATTCTCGGTCTGATAAATCGGGATAGACGACAATTGCCACCAGCGCCACGAGTATCCAGGGCCAAGTTCTAACTACATAATGGAGAATATTAAATAACCACGCCGCTTTTTCTGCCTCCGCTTCATCCTTAGACGCCGCCAGACGCTGCACGAATTCCCCACCACCATCACTACGACGAAACGTCCACCACTGGAGAAAGATATAGGCAAAAAAGGTACTGGCGGTAATCCCAGCCGTTTCACTCCAGCGAAAATTATCAGTGATGGGAAAAAAGGATAAGATATCATGTCCAGTTATCTGCTGCACTTTTGGCACAAGAACATGAATTCCACCCACATGATTCACCGCCGCGATCGCGACAACAATTGCCCCAAAAAGTGCTAAAAAAAACTGAAAAAAATCGGTAGTTACCACACCCCAAAGCCCAGCAAAACCTGAGTAAATTAAAACCAGAATGCTAACGCCAACCACACTCCAAATTTTCAGATTTTCTCCCGGTTCAATCCCCAGACTCTGCCAAAGTTCCAGGGCATCCACCACTTTAATCATGGCAAGCATGGCGTAGCCAATGGCAATACAGTTAATCGGTACGGCAAATAAAAAGGCTTTCGTTCCCCGCAAGATTGCTGCTGTTCGTCCACCATAACGCAGTTCAGTCAATTCGGCGTCGGTGATAATTTCCGAACGTCGCCACAATCGGGCAAAGATATAAATCATCACCAGATGAGCAATGCCAAAACTCCACCATTCCCAGTTTCCGGCAATGCCTCGATTACCCACAACCCCGGCAATGTAAAGGGGCGTATCAATGGAAAACGTTGTCGCCGCCATACTTGTACCCGCTAACCACCAGGGGAGCGATCGCCCGGATACGAAAAAATCCACCAAACTCCCTGAAGCTTTGCGAGATAGATAAAGCCCTAAGCCCATTGAACCAATCAGGTAGAGCAAGACAATCAGCCAATCAACCTGTTGCATAGTTTTGCGATAACGTTTGACCTGAGTTGGATATAGTACACCACTTTCGGTCATGTCATTTCACTGGTTAGAGTTTCATTGGCGGAGTTTTTGGTTTAGCTACCGTATCAATTCAGATGAGCAATTGGAATTTAAGCCCCTTATTAAATCTAGATTTTTAGGTGGCAAAATCCGAACAAACAGTTTTACCTATTCCGATAATCAATACCTCCTTCCCCCGTTCTTAAACTAAGCTGTATGTTTTGACGATTTCGCTAATTTCTTCCTTCCTACTGCGATCAATCATTAGTAACTGAACGACAGTCCTTGCAATATGTCTAAAAAATTTGTTTGAAGAACCTATCTGACTGTGAGCAGCTTGATCAAATCTCAGCATACCCGACCCAAATTCTCCAAGTTTTTTTTCAGCTAAAGACTCAATAGCACCATCCAGTACACTTTGGCTGTATTCGCTGGGAAGTCCCAGTCTTATCTGATCGAATTCAGAAGCGATTGATTCAGCATAAATATTTTCATGCTCTGTGGATACTAATATCTCTATTCCAAAACTATCTGAATCATTAGGGATAAATTCAGCTCCCAAAAATCCGTAAAAAAATCTAGCACCAACAGGTATTAGTATTTCGACACTTCCTCTTTTATTTTTGTTTTTTTTTGTTAATCCATTTGCGATATTTTTCGATATAATCTCAGTTGCGGGATATATAGCTCGTGGGTTTTCGTCAATCCAGACACGGGCTTGTACATGACGATCTAGTTTAATAGTTTGCATCTTTTATTCAATCCCCCAGAATTTTTTCCAATTTGAATTAAAATCATCAGGGAACGCTAATATCACATCGGGATGATAAAGACTAAATGGTGACACTTCATAGTCCTGAATAGCTTGGTTGTGAGCTGCTGTGTAGGTATATCCATTTGCCATTAATTCAGCTTCTTTTAGTTCGTGAAAATAAAAACACGCATCTGCCCCACTAATTTTTTGATTATTATCTAAAGCTTGCTGTAGTCTTTTGATCATCATATCATTAGGCTGCCAAGGGTGGAATTCTTCTTCAATATGTTTCTTTATAACTTCTATTCTTTCTTTCTCAACAATAAACTCTTGCTTTTCTAATTTGCCAAACAAGGTAACTTTGGTGTAATGGTAAACAATAGCAAGAAGTAGGACACCACACGAGTGATATATCTAGTTTGTCATAAAGTTAATAAATATATGTCAAACTCCGCAACGATGATTTCCTAAAGAGCAGGCGCTCTCCTAATTCTGACAGTTAGTAGGTAGGGCTTGGGTTCCAGTATTGTAGCAGCAAAATCCACCCAGATCGAGTACAGCCGCAGCAGAAAGGATTGAAGTCCTGAACTTATTGTGTCAGATACAAAGGTGGCACATCAGTTGGAACTTCACGGGTTCAGCCTCGGTCAGGTTAACCAAACGTAAAACTTTCTTTACCAACGAACAGGACGATTGAGGCTAATTTTATGCTATACAAAGCTGTTGCTTTTTCCACTTTGGCTGTGCTTGTCGGTGGGGACTTAACTAACCCAGTCAACGCTACTCCAGATCCCACAACTGCTAACCCGCCGTCGGAAACCAGAAACTATGTTGTACCGACAGAAGCCGCCCCAGCAACGCCTTCCCCTAGAACCGTCGCCTCTCCAGAAGCGACGCCAACCCCAGAATTTGCCCAATCTGTTCCCACATTTAATCAATCACAACCGTCTAACGATTTAGTGGTCCTCGCTACAGACGTGCAAGTCGTTGGTGTGTCTGAAGAATTGCAGCAGCTTGTCTTAAAAACGATTAGAACTCGTCCGGGGGGTCAAACCAGTCAAAGCCAATTGGCTCAGGATATTCAAGCAATTTTAGATACAGGCGTATTTGCCAACGCCACTGTCACGCCAACTGCTAACTCCACTGGCTGGGAGGTGGTTTATCAGGTTGAACCCGTTATCGCGCGATCGCTACAACTTTCGGGTAACCAGGTTCTCACTCCAGACATTGCTAATTCTATTTTTAATTCTCAATTGGGTCAACCCGTTGGTCCCGCTAGCCTACGTCAAGGCTTACAAAAATTAGAAGCATGGTATAAAGACAATGGCTATATCTTGGCACAGGTTTTAGACGTGCGATCGACACCGGATGGTGTGATTACCGTTGAAGTGGCTGAAGGCGTTGTCGGTGACATTAATTTCCGCTTCCTCGACGAAGAGGGCGAACCCACAGACGGACGAACTCGCCAGGATTTCATTGATCGCGAATTGAACCTACAACCGGGTCAAGTCTTTAATGTTGAGGTTGTCCGCCAAGACTTGCAACAACTTTACCAAATGGGATTATTTGAGAAGGTGGACATTTCCCTCAATGGCGATGCGACAAATGTGGATGTTATTTATAATCTCATCGAACGCCCAGCCCGTGGGGTAAATGCAGGGGCAGGATATAGCAATGATAGCGGTGTTTTTGGCACTCTCAGCTATAACGACTTCAATCTCGGCGGTGTGAACCAAAAAGTCGGACTGAATGTGCAGTTTAGCCGTCGGGACTTGCAGTTTAATGGCAACTATGGTAGACCATATCGCGCCAGTAATCCAGAACAACCGGGATATGAGGTGAATACGTTTCGACGTCGTACTGTATCCCAAACCTTCGATGATGATGTTGATCTCGCCAATGGGGATGATCCTCGTGAAGGACAGTTTGGGGGTGGTGTAACCCTATCCAAACCCGTGAATCAGGAATGGGATGCGTCGGTGGGAGTCAACTATACCCGTACCAGTATCCGCGATAGTAACGGCAAAATTAATGCGGTTGATGAATTAGGCAATCGTCTCTCCTTTAGTGATAACGGAATTGATGATTTAGTTACTGTCTCCGCCGGAGTGACGCGAGACAAACGAGACAATCCCGTCAATCCTACTCAAGGTTCTTTGGCTCGTCTGAGTACGGAACAGTCTGTACCGATTGGCAATGGTAGTATTTTGATGAATCGGCTGGAGGCGAACTACTCCCAGTATGTTCCCGTTGATGTATTTAATAACAATACTCAAGAAGTCTTGGCATTTAACGTTCAGGGAGGAACTACGATTGGTGACTTACCCCCCTACAACGCCTTTAACCTCGGCGGTCAAAATTCGGTGCGAGGCTACGGTACAGGAGATGTCGGCACAGGGCGCAGTTATGTGTTAGCGTCGGCGGAGTATCGGATTCCCCTGTTCAATCCAGTTGGCGCCGTTGTCTTTGCCGACTTTGCATCCGATTTGGGTTCTGGTGAAACTGTACCTGGAGAACCGGGTGTGGTGCGGGGTAAACCGGGAATAGGGTTTGGTTATGGTGCTGGGTTGCGCGTCAATTCTCCTGTGGGTGTCATTCGCGCCGATTTAGGATTTAATGATCAAGGAGATAGCCGACTCCAGTTTGGTTTGGGTCAACGGTTCTAAGCTTTAAGCAATGGTGCGTTACGCTTCGCTAACGCACGATGGCGGCGTGACCTAGCTAAAATGGTGCAATAGATTGGCTTCGTAGTGAGGGCTTTAGCCCTCTCCAGCTAGGTTAACAAACACAGTCCTATTTTAGTTGGGTCACGGCACTACAATTTAGCTTACCCTTGAATGGTGCAAGATGTAAGTATAACCTAGTCCGCGTAGGCGGACTTTGTTTGTGTAGCAGCGATTTTAATCGCCGTGGAAAAAAGGGGGGTTATTTCAATTTTTTGCTATAAATCCGTGCTGTCAATTACTCCAACTCCAACTTTAATCCTGGCATTAATCGCTGCAAATTCTTTAAGGATTTTCCTTGCCAAGGAATTTGGTCAGAACCTTTAATTTCAATCTGGATAGTCTTCTTCTTGCGTACATTCAGGACGAATTTTGACAACATGCTAATCCCCGAACTATTGAGAAATTCTAGCTCCCGCAGGTTTAACGTAATCAGGGAATGGTTTTGCTGAATCATTTCATCGAGGATTTTGACGATGGGTTCGTACTCTTTCATCCCACCCAGTCGCAGTGACCCTTTAAAGTAGACGGTTGCTGTTTCTGGATCACCAATTACTTGGTAGTTTTCACCCTGAATTTCTTGCTTTTCCATAAATACATCTGCTCCTAAGACTACACATTTCAAGTAAGACTGATTAAAGGTTTCAATTCTATACCTTAAGTTGCACCATTGTTGTCACCGTAATCACTTCTGGTTCTTTTTGAACGGTTTCAAATTTCCAACCTAATTTGGCAAAATAATCATTTTTCATGGTTAGTAGCCCCAGCCCAGAAGTCCCCCCACTTTCATCTTCAGCACTTTTTTCTAACTGATGGATATAGAGTTCATCCAGATCGGATTCTAGTAGTTCTTTAATGAAGGATTGGAACTTATCCACAGATTGATGAGAAACACTATTAGTTGCCAACATAACCAACGTTATTTCTGCCGCCACCTCTAGTATATGTAGCCCAAACTTAATCGGATAGGAAGAACTATCGTCATTAAACTTCATCGCATTTTCCAGTAGCTCATTAGCAATATAACTCACCGCTCCTTTTATTTCTACCCGCTTTCCCTCAGGGTCGGGATCTTCGTCAATAGCGGGAAAAAATGTAGTTAAGTAATCAGCGACAAAATCAGCCGATAAACCATTGTTGCGCCAGCGTTGCTGAATGGGAATGGAGCTTGGTGAAAAGCCAAGAATTAAAAACTCATGTTCATTAGAAAGACGTTCATGAAATTCTCCGAATATCTTATGCATAGCCATCAATTACTAATTAAAAGACTTAATTTATTCATGATTTAATCAAGAATGTTCTGATAATCTTGGGGGTTAATTATTCATGAGATTTGACTAAAGGATAGACAGGAGGAATTGGAAAATAGGGGCGTTCCATGATTAAAGGAAATTAGTATAACTTGCCAATCGGTTAATATCCATGATCAATCAGCGCTCCTGGAATAGCAGCAACCTTCCAGGAGGGATATACTCTCATGATCTCACAAAATTGCTCTCTTTCATAGAGTTCTTATTTTATCTGTATAGAAAAAATACTATCGCCAACGTCTAACTGTACCCGGAATCCCAAACTATCTATTTTTGTTTGAGTACCAATAGTGTGATATCGTCGTAAACCTTTTGAGAACCAATATGTCGCCGCACATCATCAATCACGATTTGTTGAATCGCTTCTGCTGCACCTTGCCAATTTTGACTGACAATTTGACATAACTGTTCTAAACCGTACTGTTTTCCCTCCATATTTTCGGCTTCGGTAATGCCATCGGTATATAGCACAATACCATCTCCAAACTCTAATTGCACGGAAACGTGACTGATAAACTGAGTGATTTCCTCATCCAAGCCAATCGGAAAGCCTAAATCTATCGTATCGACTCGCTCAATCTTACCCGATGCTCTCACGACTATAATCTCTTCATGCTGTCCGCTAATGCTGATTCGTCCGCCGCAATAGTTTAAGATTGCTAAGGTCATATTCCGGTCGGAGTTCATTCGCTCAACATTGTGATAAATGGTGCGGTTGATAACATCCAAAAATTTAACCAAGTCAGTTTCCTGCATTTCCTGAAGGGTTCTAATTGCCGTTTGTGCCATCAGCATAACTACACCACTTTCCAACCCATGTCCAGCCACATCACCAATGCCAATCGTCACAACATCATCGTGATGGAGAATATCATAATAGTCTCCTCCCACTTCGTCAACGGGTTCCATAAACCCCGCAATATCTAATCCTTCAATTGCTTCTAATTCTGCTGGCTTGGGTAAAACCATTTGTTGTAACTGTTTGGCGACATCGAGTTGGGCGCTCATGCGGAGGTTTTCGGCTTTAAGACGTTGGTTGAGGGCGCGAATTTCGCCATTGGCTTGAGCCAGTTGAGCGGTTCTTTCTTCTACTTTTTCTTCTAAAGTTTCAAAGGACTCATGAAGCTGTTTCGCCATGCTGTTAAAGGATTTAGCCAACTCTCCCACTTCATCCGAACGATTAATCTCGACGATTTTTTCCCATTTTCCTTTAGCAATCTCTTTGGCAGCCGTATTCAGGGATAAAATGGGTTGAGTCACCCATCGCGCTGTGAGAATACCCAGAATTGTAGCCACCCCTAAAGCAGCAAGACAGAGCAAAATAGTGGTGCGAGTATTGGCGGTAATTTGTGCCATGAAGTCCGCTTCGGGAACCCGAACCACAATCAACCAGTCTAACCCCTGTACATCGGTTAACGGTGAGACTTGTACCAGTTGTGTTTTATTGTTGAGTTCAAAGGCAAATTGTAGAGGTTGATTAATTTGATTGAGATTATCAACCTGTTGGAATAGTTCTTGAGTCGTCAATTTAATACTGGGCTTTTGGCTATTCAGAGCATTGAGGCGAATCGGTACTGAATTAGTGGAGATATAAGGAAGTTCATCGGTGGAACTAGCAACGATGTTAGCTGAACGTTCAATAATAAAGGCTTGTCCAGATTTGCTAATCTCTAAGTTCCGTAAAAAGCCACTAATTTGAGATAAAATTAAATTCGTCCCCAAAACTCCTTGCAGCGTTCCTTGTTGGTCATAAATTGGCGTCGCAGGCGTAATTTGCAAAATACCTAAATCGGCAGAAATATAGATGGAACTCCAGGTTTGGGTTTGCGCTTTCAGGGTTGCTTGATACCAGGGGCGAGTACGGGGGTCATAGTCTTGGGATTTGAGCAACTCAGTCCGCTCTCCATCCTCGTCTAGAGCATAAATCAGCCGTTTAGGGGCGGTGGCGCGATCGCGAAACTTCACCACTTTGCCACCATCCCTATATTCTTGCACACCAATAAAATTACCGTCTTGATCCCCTAAGAAAATATAATCAACAGCATCCGACAGTTGGATATCCGACCAAAACTGTTGCTGCAAGCTGGTAAAATTATTAATATCTAGATTTCCATTACGGATTGATGATACGGTTATAGCCTGCATAAAGTGTGGCGTTTCTAAATAATTTTTTAGGTGTTGATTAATCCGCTCTGTTACCCTAGTGCTTAACTGAATAGCGAGTTCATTGACCGCTTTTTGTCCCGTGCGAAAGGACAGGTATCCAATTAATCCCACTGTAGCAAAGATTTGCACTACAAAAGGAACGACCAAAACCATGGGTAGTGGCACACTGCCTGATGTTTGGCTAACTAAATGTTTTATTTTCCTAAACATTATAAACATTGTGCCTCAAGGGTTTATGCTTTTTTATACCCAATACCTAAAATTATAATTAATTTTTCCCTAAATTCATTTCTGTTTCAGCACGAGCAACGTGATATCATCATAAATTTTTTGGCTGCCAATGAAATGCAAGACATCAGCAATCACCTCCTCTTGAATAGCAGTCGCGGTTAAATGTCGATTCCGTTGAATCACCTGACACAGCCGTTCAAGTCCATAAAAATTGCCGTTGATATCTTCCGCCTCCGTAATTCCATCCGTATAAAGTACGGCGATATCTTGGGGATTTAACTGAACATGAATTTGATTGATAAACTGACAAATTTCCTTGTCTAAGCCAATTGGAAATCCTAAATCTATCGTATCAATCCGTTCCAATGTACCGGATGAGCGGACAACAATCATTTCTTCATGCTGTCCACTCACACTCAGTCGTCCGCCTACATAGTTGGCAATGACTAGGGTCAAATTTTTGTCCGATTTCATCCGCTCAACATTGCGGTAAATCGTGCGATTGAGAACATCAATAAATTTTATCGGATCGGTTTCTTGCATTTCTTTCAATGTTCTAATCGCCGTTTGTACCATGATCATCACCATCCCACTTTCCAACCCGTGTCCGGTGACATCACCAATGCCAATTGTGACAATTCCATCATAGTTCAGGACATCATAATAGTCGCCGCCAACTTCATCAGCCGGTTTCATAAACCCAGCAATATCTAAGCCTTCAATTGAGGTTAGTTCCTCCGGTTTGGGCAGAATCATTTGCTGCATCTGACGAGGAATATCCAGTTCCGCACTCATCCGCAGATTTTCCAATTGAAGCTGCTCGTTTAGCCGCGAAATCTCTTCATTCGCTTCCACTAAATCAATTGTTCGTTCCCTGACTTGTTGCTGTAATTTTTTGGAGTGCTGACGCAAACGACGGATTGATAAGGCTAATCCAGAAATTCCCACAATTGACAAACCACCCAGCATCAAAAATGTTTCCTGTAATCCGGTACGAGTTTGGGTTTTAAACTGATCCAGAGATTGGGTAATTTCTAATACTCCGCGTACATCTCCCACTTGCCAATCTGTTTTAGGTGTACCCGGATATGTATTGTGACAAGCTACACAGCTTGGTGTCATTACATCAGCTTCAGCGTAGAGTAGTGTCGGCTTACCACTACGGGTTTCAACTCGGAAAAAGGATTGATCTGGATTAGCTTTTAAATAGTTTAGGGCGTCCCATTCAAATTGATTTTTTGGTCCCCCTTCGTCACGTCGCCAAGGAAAAGGATAATCGCTGTAGAGTCGAACGGACATATCTGTTTTTTTTTCCTGAATTTTACGACTCAGTTCGAGTAAGTAGGTTGCAGGTAGAGGAATCGCGCCTGCTTGATTCAAATAGTCATGAGTAACCCGAATCCCATCCACGGTTTCAGCTCGACTGACGATTTCTGAACTATAAACGGTTCGGGCTTTTTTCATAAGTTGTGCATAAACTTTAGCGTTTTGGAGTGCTTGCGATTCGACCAGTTGAAAGGAAAGATGGGACATACTTAATAAAGTCCCCAAAACTCCAGCACAAAATAGAACTGTCAAAACAGTAATAATTTTCTTGTCAACGACTACAATAAATGTATGCCACACTTTTCGCCATAACCGATTCATGCTTTACTCCTTAAATAGCAGGGGGAGCAATGTTCCAGACGTGCCATAGCACGTCTGGGAGCAGGGGAAGACAAAAATAGGTAATCTTATACCCGGAAGGGAGTAGAGGAACCTACACAGATATGGCGCAGGATACTGCTTACTGTAGCGCGTATCTTAATGATATTGGCAGTCAGTCAGTGAAAGTCGGGGCGGGTTTAGTTAGATCTGGGTGCAACCGAAAAGACAGTCGTGAAACCCGCCCCTACAGATATGTCATGGCACGTCTGGAACCTTCAGATGCTATGTTTTCTTTCCGAAGTGAAGGATCAAAACTTACCTGCCTATCCTGGGGATTAGAAACCACAGCTATAAAAAAACCTGCTTACGCAGGTTGATGGCAATGAACAATTAACTTAAACCTTGAGTGATTAGCGACGATGTCCAAACCATTTTGAGGCAACTGCCCCCATAACCGCCCCCACCAAGGGATTGCTAAGGAATTTGACAATGGCAGGTTGATCGGCTAAAACCTCCTGGAAGATATCTGGATGAGAGTGATAGGTAAAGGCGGCGAGTTTAGCCACATCATCCTCTGTCATCCGACTGGCGTGATGGGTTGAAAGTCCCAGTTGCTTTTCTAAGTCGCGATCGCTCAATCCGCGTTTCTTGAGTTGCTTGAAAAACTCACGCGCCACATCATCCCGTTCATTGGGCTTAATCTGGGTGATAGCCTGTCGCAGTTCGGGTTCCATCTGACTGGGAGGAATGCGATCGGGATGCAGGGATCTGCCAAACAATTGGCGTCGTTCATCTCGCGAAGAACGTTGAGCAAAGTCATCAAAGTTTTGATACTCTTGCTCTGGCTTTTCTGGAACAGGTTCCAGAGATTCCGTATTACCACCCGCCAAATCATTCATGATCTGGCGTTTATACTGGTCGCTAGTTGCCATGGTTTATTATCTCCTTTTTTTATTGATACGTAACTTGATTGGACTGATTATTGTAATTCGCTGTCACAATGAGTTCTTTATCCGGGGCGTATACCAATACCTTCAGATCTCGATTGGGAAAATTCTGGTGAAACCCTTGAACTAAAGAGCGGGCTAAATCCTTAACCTCTTGGGGACGAACTTGCGGTGTAATCACAATACCTAACTTATCGTTATCGCGCACGTAGGCATCACTAATTAATCCCTTTGCCGTTTGTACCACCCACTTCCCAAACTCTTGACCTGCTGGCGTGTTACCTTGTTCTAATTGTTGATAGGTTACACTAGGATTTAGTGCCGTTGGCGCTTTTGCGTTGGTTTGGGTGGCTTGGCAAGCCGATGTTGTAGCTAGGACTAAAATTAAAGCCAAAGCTGTGAAAAAGTGGCGAGTTTTTTGACCTAAACTCACAGCAACCTCCTGATAAAAGTACTATTGGGTTTTGAAGAAATAACAAGAAGGTCTAGAGCAAGATTGCCTAGACCTCCCACTCTAGTAAGGCAAGTAGAAGTGAATCAGCCGACTAAAATAAAATCAGATACGGCTTTGGCGGCGTTCCCAATCGCGCACAACTATCTACCTGCTTCCTATTATTTACAATGCAATTAGTCAATTGCTTTTTTAGCTTTGTCTTTCACGTCTTCGACAGCGTGGCGAGCTTCAGCTTCCTTTTGCTTTGCCTTACCTTCTCCTTGATCTTCAGGATCACCAGTAACATTACCCATGGCTTCCTGTGCCTTACCTTCAATATTTTTGGCAGTTGCTTTAGCTTTATCTTCAGTACTCATATTTTAAGAGTCTCCCAATTATGATGATTATGAATTTGCCCACCAAGTAAATAATTGTTTAGGCAATTTCTTTTCCGTTAATATCCAATGTATCTGTATTTTTTATTACAATCGTCAATCTACGGGTAGATTATGCTGATCCCAGCCTTATACCTAAAGTATGAATGGGTTATATCCAATCGGGGTTTACTACTTCCTTTGTAGAGATTCCCCTACAAAATTGTCGAGACACTCTGCTAGAATATCTCGACACCCTGGAAGATAGAGTTTAACTAAAAATTAATCGAGATAACCAATCAGTTCATCAATTTCTTCCATAATATTGGAGGCGATGGGGCGATTCCCCAGAATCATTTCTGTGCCCGTAAGATGCAGGGTACTCACAGAAATCGGGCGATTTCCTGACACAGCCATGATATCTCGGACTTGCATGTTACTCGCCGAGATCGGGCGATCACCCATGGATGAAAATGTGCCAACAACTTGTAACTCACTGGTATCAACAGGACGCATCCCCCTTATTGAACCTTGATCACTCACTTTTAGGGAACTGGTGGCTATAGGACGATTTCCCGGTAGAGGGATTGAAGGTTCAACCAGAGAAACTTCCCCAGCTTGCTGCTTTTGAATAGCTAGCTTTGTTGATTGGGTTTCGTTATCTTTTGCCATGGTTGTTTCCTCGCTTTTTGTAGGGGTACGGCTATTAGTTTTACTATTAGCTTTTCTTTGGCTAGTGGCGCTACTTGCCATAGTCAATTCCTGAAATTTCTAACGGCATTTGTTAGAGAGTAGGAGACACAACCCCTGTTGGGGCGTTGTCGCTACTTTGGCTGAGACTTTGAGAATTATTATAAACGTATATCTATCTTAAAGAATAGGTATAAAACAATACAAACTTGTAAAGATTTGTAAAGATAGAGAAAAATCGACTGTGACCATTGAGGGGGAGCATCAGCAATAGACAAGAGTGAAATCGCCAGCTTTGACCAAGCGGGGGTGTTAAACCCCCAGGATACGCGCATCTGGCTGAATCGAGGCATAGCTTTGGCAGACTGGGGAAAGCATGAAGCCGCGATCGCGAGTTTTGATCAAGTGATTGAACGAGAACCCACACTTGCACAAGCCTGGAACTCTCGCGGGAGTTCCCTGATGATTCTGGAACGTAATCAAGAAGCCCTCGCCAGTTTCGATGAAGCGATCGCCTGTAATCCCAACTACGATAAAGCCTGGAGTAATCGCGGTAACGCCTTAACCAACCTCGGACGCCACAAAGCCGCCCTCAAGAGTTTCGCCAAAGCCCTGCAAATTAGTCCTGATCACCCGGAAATATGGTTCAACCAAGGCTGTCTGTTGATGAAACTCGAAAAACAAGACGATGCGATCGCGTCTTTTAACAAAGCCCTAGAACTCAAACCGAATCATGTCGGGAGTTGGATTAATAAAGGAATCGTCATTTCGGAAATGGGTCGTGAAAAAGAAGCATTACTCTACTACGAGAAAGCCTTAGAATTCGACCCCAATGAAACCCATTGCTGGAATAACCGAGGACTTACCCTGCGGCGATTGGGGCGTTTACAAGATGCTGTCGCTAGCTATGATCGGGCATTAGCATGTATGCCCGAAAATTATGAAGCATGGGACAATCGCGGCTATGCTTTAGTCAAGATGGGACGCTATGGGGAGGCGATGGCAAGTTTTGACAAGGCGTTAGAAGTGAATCCCCAGAAATATCTACCCGTAGCCAAAACTGACCCAGATTTGGAACGGTTGCGAAAAAATAAGCGGTTTCAGAAGATGATTGGAGGTGAGAAGGGGAAGTGATAAGCACGTCAGAATGATCACTCATCTGAACAATCAATGATTAACGATCAAGAATTTCTTTATGGTGCTGCATTTTTGCGGTTACTGAACTCTGGGCAAGCGATCACAATTACTCATGCCTCTTTTATACATCCATCGATTGACAGCTGATAAAAAACTGGTGCGTGCATTAGAAAGTTCACCTGACAGGGTTTATTACTTAGACAATTTTGTTATTCCGGATCTTCCTTAATTTGCATCGTGGAATGTACTCATTTAGCTGATAGGAAACTACTCTATGACGAAAGGTAAAATCGTCCTTATACCATTTCCCTTTAATGATTTATCTACAACCCAGGTACGTCCGGCTTTTTGTTTAACGAATCCTGTCGGGGTACACCGTCACGTTATCCTTGCCTTGATCACCAGTGTTATTCCAACAGATGTGATGGCAACAGATATTATATTAGATAGCAACCCAAAACTGATCCGGATTTAGGGGAGTTGGAGAAGAATAAGCAAGTAAAGGCGTTGACTAGGATAAGTGAGGAGACAACCCTAAGCCGTGAACGATCGCGGTTCTGATTGCTAAACCCTAAACCCTAAACCCCACATTCGTTTCCCGACTCCTTTATGTATTGCACTCAATCGAGAATCGTCAAGAACGTTCCCCCTCAACGCTGGAACCTGTGAAGCCAGGTCAAAAGCCTCTCATAGCCAAAAATACATCGATGAGTACTCTCCTTCTAGAAAACCCTCAAGCCGCAAACGTTAGCTACAATCACCCCTTGGAAGTCACAACCCATGAAGCTTGGTATAACTTGGGTATTGTACTGATCCAGTCCGGACAGTTTGAAGAAGCGATCGCGACGGTTGACCAAGTTTTAGAACGTGAACCGGATTTATACCAACTGTGGTATAACCGGGGAATCGCCCTGGATAAGGCGGGACGCCATGAAGAGGCGATTGCTAGCTATGACAAGGCGGTGAAATTGCAACCCGACTTTTACCAGGCTTGGTATAATCGGGGCAATGCGCTGGTGAATTTAGGACAGTATGAAGCGGCAAATGTCAGCTATAATAACGCCCTAGACCTTAAACCGAGCCTGCACCAAGGTTGGTACAATCGAGGCAATGTTCTGTTTAGCTTACAACGCTTTGTTGAAGCCATCGCTAGCTATCAAGAAGCCCTGAAAATTAAGCCGGATAAATACGAAGCTTGGTATAACCAAGGACATGCTTGGGTACACCTAAAACAGTTCCAAGAAGCCATCGCTAGCTATGATGAAGCTCTAAAAATTAAACCCGATGCTCACGAAGCTTGGAATAACCGAGGGGGTACACTGTATCGCCTTGAGCGTTTTCAAGAAGCCGTGGCAAGTTACAATGAAGCCCTAAAACTTAAGTATAAACAACATAGTACTTGGTATTATCGCGGCAATGTCCTCGTCAACTTGAGATACTTTCAAGATGCTGTAGCCAGTTACGACGAAGCCCTGAAAATCAAGCCCGACAAATATGAGGCTTGGTATAATCGAGGGTATGCATTTTTACAATTGGGAGACTACCCAGAAGCCTTGGTTAGTTTCGACAAAGTGATAGAGTTAAAACCTGACAGTGCTAATGCTTTTTACAATAAAGCTTGCTGTTATGCTTTGCAGGGCAATGTTGACCTAGCAATCGAAAACCTGCAAAAAACTATCAATCTGAATCCTGAGCAGTACCGAAATTTAGCCAAAAATGACTCCGATTTGGCTAGTATTCGGCAGGATGAGCGATTTCAGAAATTAATCTAGTCAACACCAGAGACGTTCCCCCGGAACGTCTCTACGAACGGCTATTACTAGACCGACGCTCTAGCTGCTGAAACTTCGGCGGGTAGGTACTTCTCAATCATCTGACGGTATTCGCTTTTTTGTTTTAATCCCTTGAGTTGATCTAAAATTTCTTTGTCTTTGAAAAATTGTACCGTAGGTGTCCCAGTAACCATAGCATTTTCAGCGATTTCGGGTTCCGCTTCAATATCAACCTCGACAAAGTGAATTTTGCCCTCATATTCATCCACCACTTTATTTAAAATTGGCTTCAGGGTATGACAAGGACCACAGTTGGGTGAAACATACTTAACTATGATCAGGCGGTGGCTATCGTGGAAGAGTTTGCGTAGGGCATAACCGCCAACATGCCGTGTCTCATTGATATCAAAGGTTTCTTCTGTATCTGCTGTCGGTTTATCTTCCAACCTCTGGATAGGTTGTTCAGATTCGGGTTTCTGGTGATATTCCTGAATCAGGTTATGGGTAGATAACCAGCGTTCGGCTAACATAGCTGCCATACAGCCGGTTCCCGCCGCCGTGATGGCTTGGCGAAATTCATGATCTTGCACATCACCCGCCGCATAAACCCCTTCTACGCTGGTTTCAACCGAACCCGGTTTGGTGATAATGTAGCCCACTTCATCCAGGTCGAGTTGTCCTTGGAACAGGGAGGTGTTGGGGGTATGACCAATCGCGTAAAATAATCCTTTAACCGGTAAGTCGCTCTCCTCGCCCGTTTGGATGTTGCGGAGTTTGACCCCACTCATCCGACCATTTTCGCCAAATACATCCACCGCCTCCGTATTCCAGTGAACGGTGATATTGGGATTATTTAGCACTCGATCTTGCATGGTTTTTGATGCCCGCAGTTGGTCGCGGCGCACCAATAAATGCACATGATCCCCGTATTTAGTTAAATACACGGCTTCTTCGGCGGCGGAGTCACCCCCACCCACCACGGCTAGGGATTGACCGTGAAACAGGGGAGTCGCACCATCGCAAATCGCACAGGCGGAGATCCCATGACTCCAATACTGATGTTCGCTCTTGAGTCCTAAACGTTTGGCGGTGGCACCGGTGGCGATTACAATACTGTGGGCTTGAACTTCTCGCTCGTCAGAACGGATAATAAAAGGATGCTGACTCAAATCCACAGACGTGACATCCTCGGTATAGCACTGTGTCCCCCAGCGTTCGGCTTGGGCTTTCATCCGTTGCATCAGTTGCGGACCTGTGATCCCTTCCGGAAAACCGGGAAAGTTTTCTACGTCGGTGGTAGTCATTAACTGACCGCCAGGAAGTCCCCCGGCTTGGAAGCCCTCAAACATCAGGGGTTTGAGGTTAGCACGGGCGGCGTAAATGGCAGCCGTGTAACCCGCAGGACCAGAACCGATAATCACCAGATTTTCTACAGTGGGTTTGGGCATATAAATAAACTCATAACGACTCCGTTTAAAGTTTAGTATAGCCGAATATGAACAGAGGAGTTTTGACCTCCCTTGCTAGTGCAGCGCGGCGGAAATACTTGAGCTTGACAGGCAAAGCATTTCACTCCTTGAGTCCCCAAAGAAATGTAGCTTCAAGATGAAGGAAGACTCTCCACATGAGATTGAGACTGAATCCGCCTTGCCCTGAACTGCCTTGAGGGGATTAGTCTGAATGTCTACATCCAACTCCTCCACCTCATCGAGTTGACTAGAAAACCCAGCTTCTGCTGCCTGACTGAATGCTTGTTCACTGAGTCCTTTATCCTTTGACATGATATCTCTATAGCTTTCATTTTTACTTCACTACTGGTCATTTTATAGACGGCGCGATCGCAATGTCTCTATTTAGGGATAGAATTTAGCATTTAAAGCCCAAACTCCGCCCGTCAAAATCACTAAATGATTGTCTATAATTAAGTTGATCGGGTTGTGGTTTTAAGTTCAATGGCACTGAAAAGCGTGGATTTTTGGTCGCCGAAACCCCTGATATACCCTAGGGTGGGCAATGCCTACCAACCTGATATACCGTAGGGTGGGCAATGCCCACCAGCCTTAAGCAGCATGCCATTGTTTTAAGTTTAATACTGTAGTCATAACAGTAAATCCTAACCGTTTAGCGATCGCGTCTTTTTTGTAAGATACACTCTGCCTCTAGAACCATCAATCCCTGTGTCTCCCAAACAGCACAATCACTTCTCAACGATGCCAACACAGGTTGTTTCCCCGCTTCAAGTTTAGCTATGGCTTGATTTGCCGCAGGTTGGTACTGCATCAACCAAGAATCATTAGCAATTGATTCGGCTGTTAATGGTGTAGTCGGTAGCAGCCAAAAATCAATCCCGTATTTTTTGATAAACTCCTGGACAATCGTTAAATCTGGACTATATTGCGCTTCAATTAAATCTGACATCCGCTGCCGAAATTGGCGATAATAACCCCAATGATAGGGAATCGCATATTCGCGACCGACTAAAATTGAGCGTTGTGCATAAGTGGGTAAATTATTCGCTTCTTCCACTAAGGATGCAATTTTACTGTCCTTGGGTTGCTGTTGAAAAAACTCATATAAAGTTGGGACATTACCACCAATATAAGCCGTCCAGGGAAACGTATTCAGAACCAAATGAGGATATCCCACGAGAGTAATCGCAATTAAACCTGTTAAACTCAGCGCCAAAGGTTTCGCCAATTTTGGAGAAATCTTGCTGACTGGGTTGGTAGTGGGCACTAAAGTGCCAGAAGCGCCGCCTCGCTGACGACAAAACTGAAAATTAGACTTAGCCGCCACCAAAACCGCGTCTAGGATTAGGGTGAGAACTATTGCCGCCGCCAGCGCGATCGCAATCCGCAGGCTATGCTGAGTATAACGGCTAGGCAGGTGCAGTTTGAACAGCAGGGCATGGGCGGCTAAAAATAAAATAGCTGACGCCAATAAAAACTTGACTAAAACTCCCATATTCCCAGTTATCTGCTTGGCGAGGGGAAAGCGAGAGGGATAGCTTAACACAACGGGTAATAGCAAGCCCAAATAACTCAGAGGCGGCGCTAAGGCTGTATCAATGCGGATACCACTGCGTCCATTAAACCAGAATGACCAAGCATCGTCGATAAAAAAGCGAGTTCGCCCTTGAGATAAGAAATCGGGTAAACTTTTGGCTTGTGTAGCCGTGATCACCGGGGCAAATTCTGACAGACTCATCCTGTAGGGTAATAACACCGCAAACGCCACCGCCAAACCCGTGAAACAGAAGACATAATCGCGGCGATTGTGAGACACAGAGGGAAATTTCCGGTTAAACCGCCACAAGTGCAAAATTAGAAACGCCGCACAGACTAGCACTAATGAGGGATAGAACAATCCTAACAGCGCGATCGCGATTCCCATCCCAATCAGTGACTGGCGCATCCTATAATACAAAAACCCTAACAGGATAGGATAGATAAACGCCTTGGGAGTTCCCGATATCAACCCATCCTGCATCCACAGATTTTGATTCAGCAGTACAGATGCGATAAATCCAGTCAAAGGTATTGGTAACAATTGCACCGCCACGCCAAAACAGTAACCTGTGGTAACTAATCCCAAAACCAGGGGCAAAACTTTACTCAAAACAATCGGATCAATCCCAATTCCTGCCATGAAATGGTATAGGACACGATATCCTAATGGTGCAACCGATTGGAAATAATCGGCAATGATATCATTAGGAAATAACTCTGGGTCTAAAAATCGCCGCATCCAGAAGACATGCTGTCGCGCATCATCCTGTACCACGTATTGGCTGCTGAAGGCAAACTGAAGGGCTAAAATTCCGTAAAGCGTGGAAATTACCAGGCTCAGCGTCAACCAAACAATCAAGTTATGCTTCGTTGTACCCGTGAGAAAACGGTGCAAATGGGTTATCCACATTCGGTCAATTAAAAGGGTTTCGATTTAGACTACAGGGACGCTAGTGCAGATGCAACATCTGGCGTCTGGAAGGACAAGAGTTTACGGTTGCTGTATTACAAGTCCTATAGATGTATGATAGAAAAAAGTAAGATCAAGCTGATTTTAAGAGTTCAATAATCCCTTAACCGAGTATAATTACATAAAACTGTGCCAAATAAAGGGAAGCCACGCTAACGCTTCATTTTAGGGTGTCATTTACCATTGCCTTTGCCAGGTGGGTTTCGCGATCGCTCTGTTATAGCTAACGTGAGTAGTATTTGCTATGCCAAATAGAGGGAAGCTACACTAACGCTTCATTTTAGGGTGTCATTTACCATCGTTGGTGAAGAGTTGGGGCGTTCGTCTACTCCCTAGGAGAACTCATAGAGTCATATTCGCGCCCAGATTTTTCGGTTCGACGGCTAAATTCATATCGCGACGGCTCTACGATTACCACATTATATGGTTTTTGTCAACTCTGAGTCCTCGATTTCCTATTCACACAACGTATGACGAATAACACCGCCTTAAAAATTGCCAATTACCGCATTCTGTCCCAACTCTACGAAAGTGCCAATACCTTAGTTTATCGCGGTATTCAACCAGAGGAACACAAACCTGTCATTCTCAAACTTCTCAAACAAGACTATCCCACACCCCAAGAGTTGACTCGCTATCGACAAGAGTATGAAATCACCCACCATCTGAATATCGATGGCGTGGTTAAGGCGTATAGTATCCAACCCTATCAGAGAACCTTAGTGATCATCTTAGAGGATTTTGGCGGTGAATCCTTACAGCAGTGGATGAGTAACCTGACAAAGACATCCTCGTCTCTACCCCTGCGGGACTTTCTCAAAATTGCGCTCACAATAGCGGAAACTTTAGCACAGATTCACGCTGTTCATGTCATTCACAAAGATATTAACCCAAGCAATATTGTCTTTAACCCCGAAACCGGACAACTCAAAATCATTGACTTTGGTATCTCCACCCAGCTTACCCGCGAAAATCCCACACTCAAAAATCCTCATGTCTTAGAAGGAACATTAGCCTATATTTCCCCCGAACAAACCGGGCGGATGAATCGTTCTTTAGACTATCGCACAGACTTTTACTCCCTAGGTGTCACCCTCTATGAACTGCTAACCGGAAAGCTGCCATTTGAGACAAAAGATGCCATGGAATTAGTCCATTGTCATATTGCAAAAGTCCCAACTCCTCCCCACGAACTCGTCGGGATGCACCGATGGGAAACCATTCCGCAAACCGTTGCAAATATTGTCATCAAGCTGATGGCAAAAACCGCCGAAGAACGGTATCAAAGTGCTGGGGGAATTGTCGCTGATTTGCAAACCTGTCTGAGACAATTAGCAGAAACTGGAACAATTGAAGACTTTCTTCTCGGTTCTCAAGATATTTCCGCACAATTCCAAATTCCCCAAAAACTCTATGGACGAGAAGCGGAAGTGGAAACCTTGCTCGCCGCTTATGATCGCGTCGCGAATCGAGACGACAAGGAAACCCAGAAATCGGCAGATACCCCCGTCGCTAAATGCCCACTTCCCACTCCCCATACCCCCATCGAGATGATGCTGGTGGCGGGGTATTCTGGTATTGGTAAATCATCCTTAATCGCCGAAATTCATAAACCTAACACTCGACTACGTGGCTATTTTATATCGGGCAAATTTGACCAGTTTCAACGCAACGTTCCCTACTCGGCTATTGTCAGCGCCTTTAAGGAATTGGTACAGCAAATTTTGACAGAAAGCGAAGCCCAACTTAATCAATGGCAAGAAAAACTCTTAGCCGCTTTAGGAAGAAATGGTCAAGTGATTATTGATATAATCCCTGAAGTCGAACGGATTGTCGGTCAACAGCCTGCGGTGCCAAAATTAGGGTCACAAGAAGCCCAAAATCGTTTTAATATTGTCTTCCAAAAATTCATTCGAGCATTTTGCTCACCCGAACATCCGTTAGTTATTTTTCTCGATGATTTGCAGTGGGCAGACTTGGCGACGCTCAAGTTAATTCAACTGATTATGACTGATAGCGAGATACATTATCTATTTTTAATCGGTACCTATCGGGATAATGAAGTCAGCGCGACTCATCCGTTGATGATGACACTGGATGGATTGAAAAAACAAAGAGCGACAGTTAACTGTATCACGTTATCTCCTTTAAAATTAGACCATATTAGCCAAATTATTTATGACACATTAAACCCCACAAAACAATCCGCCCACCATTTAGCCGAACTGGTGATGAACAAAACGGCAGGCAATCCATTTTTTGTGAATCAGTTTTTGAGGAATCTCTATGCTGAAAACTTAATCACCTTCAATTTTCAACATTATCAATGGCAGTGGGACATTAGTAAAATCAAGGAGAAAAATATTACCGATAACGTCGTCGAGTTGATGACCAACCGCTTAAAAAGGCTTCCCGATTCTACCCAGCACGTTTTACAATTAGCTGCTTGTATCGGTGCCAATTTCAACTTGTCCACGCTGGCAATCGTCTGTGAACAACCGGAGGATGTGATTTTCTCTAACTTAGTCACAGCCGTTCAATCTGAATTAATCATACCCCTATCTGAACTCAATCCCGATCTGCTGGTTCACGAGTATAAATTTTTGCATGATCGGGTACAACAAGCCGCGTATGCATTAATTGATGACTGCCATAAGAAAGAAATTCACCTACAAATTGGTCGTCTGCTTTGGCAAAGTACTGACTCTGAAACCTTGTCTGAGAATATATTTGAAATCGTTGATCATTTGAATCAAGGAATCGTCAATACGGGTGAAAACACATCGGGAGAAATTAGTCAGGATGAACGCCATCAAATCGCCAATTTGAATTTAATCGCTGGTCAGAAAGCCAAAAGCTCAGCCGCTTATGGCGCCGCGTTCAATTATTTAACTGTGGGACGAGAACTTCTCGGTGCAGATAGTTGGCAACAGGACTATGACTTAACCTTAGCCTTATATGAAGAAGCCGCAAAAGCCGCCTATTTAAGCGGAAATTTTACGGCGATGGATGAATTAATTGAAATTCTCTTGACCCATGCCAAAACCGTGCTGGAAAAAGTCAATGTGTATGAAGTTAAGATTCAAGCCATTGCCTCACAAAATAATCTTAAAGAAGCCATTCATATTGGACTGCAAGTACTAAAATTACTGAAAATCAGCTTACCCAAAGAACCCAGTTTTGCAGATTTACAAAACGGATTAGCAGAAACGGCTGCGATATTGGTCGAATATGAGATTGAAGATTTAATTAACCTTCCGGAAATGACCGCCGCTGAACCTCTAGCCGCTGTACTAATTCTATCCAATTTAATTGCCGCTGCTTATATCGCCGCACCGGAACTTTTTGTTCTGATTGCCTCATCTATGGTTCAGTTATCAGTTAAGTATGGTAACGCTCCGTTGTCAGCATTTGGGTATGCCTGTTATGGATGTATTTTATTGGATCGTCAGCAAAATTTCGAGGCGGGATATCAATTTGGTAAATTAGCGCTTAGTTTAGTGGATCAGTTTAATGCTCAGCAAGTCAAATGTAAAGTTTTAGAGGTGCTGGGCGCTCATAATTTGCATTGGAAAGAGCATTTTAGTCAAACTGTACCCATCCTGATTGAGGGCTATCACAGTGGTGTGGAAACGGGAGATTTTGAGTTTGCGGGGTATTGCGCCTTTTATACCTGCGATCATTTATATTTTAGTGCGGTTGAACTGACACAGGTGGAACAAGAAATCGCCACGTATAATCAGGCGGTGCGGCAAATTCGTCGGGAAAGTCCATTTAATTGGACAGCAATTTTTTTACAGGCGGTACAGAATTTACGGGGTCAAGGAGAAAATCCCACGCAGTTAACGGGGAAGGCGTACAATGAAGAGAAATCATTACCCCGGGCGCTGGCTGCAAATGACCGCACAGAACTGCATTTATTTTATTTGAATAAGCTGATTCTATGTTATCTATTTGGGGAGTTTGAGCAAGCGGTGAAAAATGCGGTTTTAGCCGAACAGTATTTAAATGGGGTTACGGCGATGATTGTGATTCCGATATTCTATTTTTATGATTCTCTCGCCCATCTTGCCATTTTTTCTGAGGCGACATCGGCACAAAAAGAGGCGTTAATTGATCGAGTTAACGCCAATCAAGAAAAAATGCAGATTTGGGCAAAGCATGGTGCGATGAATCAGCGCCATAAATTTGATTTAGTTGGAGCCGAAAAAGCGCGAGTTTTGGGTGAAGTGGTTACGGCGATGGAGTTATATGAACAAGCGATTAAAGGGGCGAGGGATAATGGCTATATTCAAGAGGAAGCCTTAGCCTACAATTTAGCCGCAATGTTTTATCAGAATCGCGGGATGGACAAGTTTGCTCATACTTATATTAAAGAAGCCCATTACGCTTACACGCGCTGGGGAGCGACGGCGAAGGCGAGAGATTTGAAAGCCCAGTATCCCCAGATTTTTGCTCCATCTTCTCGTGTCACTTTTATCACAGAAACCCGCACGACGGTGAGTAGTATTTCCGGGAGAAATCAGTCAGCATTAGATTTTGCGACGCTGATGAAAGCCTCTCAAGCCATTAGTAGTGAAATTAATCTGAATAAGTTACTGGCGGCTTTGATGGAAATTTTAATTGAAAATACGGGAGCGCAAACGGGAGTACTTGTTTTAAATAAATCGGGACAATGGGTAATTGAGGCATCGCTAAATGTCGAGACTAATCAAGTCAATGACTTGCAATCTTTATCGTTGGAAAATAACCTACCTTTATCGATTATTAACTATGTCACTCATACCAAAGAAACCGTAGTCGAAACCAATGCAGCTAAGGTCGGCAAGTTTACTAACGATCCTTATATTCAAACCCATCAAACCCAATCGATTTTGTGTGCGCCGCTACTGAATCAAGGTCAACTCAGTGGTATTGTTTATCTGGAAAATAATCTAACCACAGACGCCTTTACCCCAGACGGGCTGGAAGTTTTACAACTCCTATCCGGGCAAGCCGCGATCGCGATCGACAATGCCCGACTTTATAACAATCTAGAACAAAACGTTGCCGCACGCACCCAAGAGTTAAAAAACACTCTCGACTCTCTCAACGCCACGCAAGATGAACTGATTCAATCGGAAAAAATGGCAGCCTTGGGACAATTAATCGCTGGGATTGCCCATGAAATCAATACACCCTTGGGAGCGATTCGTTCCTCAGCCGGAAATATTTCTAAATTTTTACGCCAAACCTTGGAACAATTACCCACACTTTTTCAATCATTAACTTCAGAGGAAGGGCAGGATTTTCTCAAAATGTTGCAACGTTCACTCCAAAACGAATCGAATCTAACGGCGAAAGAAGAACGCAAACGACGGCGAGTATTAATTCGTCAATTGGAAACTGAAGATATTCAGGACGCTGATACCATAGCCGATACTTTAGTTGATATGGGGATTTATAACAACATTGAAGAATTCTTTCCTCTGTTGAAACGTCCCCATAGTTCGCACCTCTTAGAAACGGCTTACAAACTATCTGGATTACAACGGGGGACTCAAACCATCAATATAGCAACTGAACGAGCCTCTAAAGTAGTATTTGCATTAAAAAATTATGCCCGTTATGACCAATCAGGAACAATGATTCCGGCTAACCTAACAGCAGGCATTGAAACAGTGTTAACCCTCTATCAGAATCAACTAAAACATGGGATTAATGTGAGCCGAAACTATGAAGAGTTACCACCGATATTATGTTATGCAGATGAACTCAATCAAGTCTGGACGAATCTGATTCATAATGCTTTACAGGCAATGGATAATCAGGGAACATTAACCATTGATGTCAAGGGGCAAGACCAACAGATAAAAGTTAGTATTACCGATAGTGGGAAGGGAATCCCTCCAGAAATTAAAAGCAAAATATTTCATCCATTTTTTACGACTAAGTTAGCTGGAGAAGGAAGTGGATTAGGACTCGATATTGTGAAAAAGATTATTGAAAAGCATCAGGGAAAGATTGACGTTGAATCCATTCCAGGTAAAACCACTTTTACTGTTTCATTACCTTTTCGGACGGCGGGAGACTAGAGCAAGAAGGCAGAGGACAGAAGGAAACGAGTAATAATTGCTTATATAGACTTGATCTGACAAATGACCAATAACAAAGGACAAATGCCCAATGAATAAACCCGTCATTTTGTGTGTTGATGATGAAAAAGTCGTTCTCAAAAGTCTGAAGACTCAGCTCAAAGAAGCCTTTGGGGATGCTTATACTTATGAACTTGCAGAAGCGGCTGATGAAGCGTTAGAATTAATTGATGAGCTTGTTGAAGAAAATGTGAGCATTATTCTGATTGTGTCGGATTGGTTAATGCCGGGAATGAAAGGAGATGAGTTTCTGGTTCAGGTTCATCATAAGTTTCCCCATGTCATTAAAATTCTGCTGACAGGTCAAGCGGATGCAGAGGCGATTGAACAAGCAAAAAGGAAAGCAAACCTGCATTACTGCTTATACAAACCGTGGTCAGAAGCAGAATTAGTTGAAATCATTAAATTAGGATTATCTCAACTATAAGTTATTTATAAATTATCCAGCAAAGCCGATAATTCAAACCTAGTAAAAAATCCTTGTGACTTCTGCGTGACGGTATAGGTAACCTAAGTATGACTAAACAGGTAATTATTTGTGTCGATGATGAGAAAACAGTACTCAGAAGTCTAAAGGCTGAGCTTAAGGAGGCTCTTGGCAAGAATTATCTGATCGAAATTGCGGAAGCGGCAGAAGAGGGATTAGAGTTAATTAAAGAACTCTTAGAAGATAACTATGAGATTCCGTTAGTTATCTCTGACCATATCATGCCAGGGATGAAAGGTGATGAACTATTAAGGTGTGTTCATGAACTTTCACCCAAAACGCTAAAAATTATGCTAACCGGACAAGCTGATCTTGAAGCCATAGGCAATGCAATTAATTATGCTAAACTCTATCGTTATATCGCTAAGCCTTGGCAGGCTTCAGACCTAATTTTGACAGTAAAAGAAGCAATCAATAGTTATCTTCAAGATAAAAAAATGGCTGAACAAAATGCCAAACTTAAACAGTTGAATCAGGATTTAAAACAAGCTGTCAAATTACTCAGTGCTAGTGAGCTAAAATTTCGGGCAATTTTTAATCAGACATTTCAGTTTACGGGGATGCTGAGTGTTGATGGAATCGTCCTGGAAGTCAACCAAACTGCCCTTAATTTAGGTGAGTTACATTTAGATAATGTAGCAGGAAAACCCTTGTGGGAGTGTTACTGGTGGACTATTTCCTCCCAAACTCAAACTCAGTTAAAATTAGCCATTTCTCAAGCTGCTAGCGGTAAATTTATCCGTTATGAAGTTGATATTTTTGGCGAACAACAGCGCATTGCCACGATTGATTTTTCAATTAAACCGATTATTGATGAAAATGGTAGTATTGACTTTTTGATTGTTGAAGGTCGAGATATTAGCGATGTCTATTATGAGCTGCGTTTACGCAAACAAGCTGAAGCTGCACTGGTGAAGGCAGAACAAAAATATCGCTCTATTTTTGAAAATGCCCAAGAAGGAATCTTTCAGATTGCTCTCGATGGCAGTTATCTCAGTGCTAACCCCGCTTTAGCCCACATCTACGGCTACGATTCCCCCCAAGAATTGATCGCAATCCTTAACAGTATTCAGCATCACTTGTACGTTGATCCCCGTCGGCGTCAGGAATTTATGACACTTATGCAGCAGCATGGTGTTGTGTGTGAGTTTGAGTCAATGATCTGCCGCAAAAATGGCACAATTATCTGGATTAGTGAGAATGCCCGTACTGTTTATGATGCGTCTGGAACTCCAGTTTACTATCAGGGGTTTGTGGAAGATATTACATCTCGCAAACAAGCGGAGGCGGAGCGCATTCAGTTCACAAATGAACTGTTTCAACTCAATCAATCTTTTTCTCGTTTTGTCCCCAGTCAATTCTTACAGATCTTAAATAAACAAAGTGTCGTTGATGTACAATTAGGCGACCAAGTTCAGCAGGAAATGTCAGTCCTTTTCTCGGACATTCGGGATTTTACTACCCTCTCGGAACGGATGAATCCCCAGGAAAATTTCAAGTTTATTAATGCTTTTTTAAAGCGGATGGAGCCAGCCATTATCGAACATCATGGCTTTATTGATAAATATATGGGCGATGCGATTATGGCACTATTTAGTGGTATTGCTGATGATGCGGTTCAAGCCGGAATTTCTATGGTACAGCGGTTGTATGAGTATAATCTGCGTCGTCTGCAATCGGGTTATACGCCGATCAAAATTGGCATTGGTATTAACACCGGCTCATTGATGCTGGGTACAGTTGGGGGAAAACACAGGATAGATAGTACGGTGATTAGTGATGATGTTAATTTAGCGGCTCGCTTGGAGGGACTAACGAAACAGTATAAGGTGTCGTTATTAATATCGGGACAGACGTTGACTCGTTTACATAACCCAACGGAGTACAGCCTCCGCTTTGTGGAGCAGGTTAAGGTAAAAGGTAAGTCAAAAGCGGTGGCAGTTTTTGAAGTGTTTGATGGAGATTCGTTGAAAATTAAGGAGGGCAAGTTAGCCACAATCTCCATTTTTGAAGAAGGGTTGTTTCTCTACGCCAAGCAGGTGTTTGGCAAAGCGAAACAGCGGTTTGAAGAGGTTTTGAGAATTAATCCCCAAGATACGATTGCTCAAATTTATCTTAACCGTTCTCTGGCGCAACTCCAGCAAAAGGGGGTTTTTTTGACCATGAGGGATGAGGGATGAATTTTGGTGAAGATATCTAGGGTGGAAGAAGTAGGGGGAGCTGGGGGAGCAGAGGGAGCAGGGGGAGCAGGGGGAGCAGGGGGAGCTGGGGGAGCAGGGGGAGCTGAGGGAGCAGGAGGAGCTGGGGGAGCTGGGGGAGCTGGGGGAGACGTAAGGCGTGTAACTATGGCGATAAAAAATTAAATTAGAGCTTATTTCTTACCGTATTGGGTTGTAAGGTAACTTTAATTTTGTCTGACTACTTAGATATATTAGATATAATAGAGAGTAAAGAGCAAAATTAATTTGAACTCAGTCAACTCAGAGAAATCAATGCGGAAAACCGTACTTGTCGTTTTATTTATTTTAGGGCTAGTATTATCAACCACTTTCAGACTAGCTCCAGCGCAAGCGACACTCCCTGATACCCAAGTTTATACATGGGATTTTATTCGTCCAGGAAGCCAGCAATTAGTTTGTAAGCAAATTACTATCCATCCTGAAAAGGAGGTTGTTTCCCAAACCTCGCACCATAAATCGGTAAAGATGTCCTCTAAATCTACAATTGTTGAGGAGCGTTATTGTTCCCGTTTAACTAAACCGTCTCTATAGCAGGGATCGGTGTCACAATAGGTAATGTAGAGACGTAGGATGCTACGTCTCTACTAGCGTTTCAGCCTAGGCTTAAATCCCCAGTTATACCAAATCCGCATGTTCTCTCGAATAAACTAGCAGGATAACCCAAATTCTCTGGAGTTTTATGGTCAGTTTTTTCCAAAAGGTTATCGGGAAAACCCGCCCCGGAGAGAACTAATGGGAAGCTTTTGCTGTGAAGGTTTAACCTCGTGTCATTTTGATATGAGCCATAATCTGTTGCTTTTTAGCATCTGAAGTCATCGAAAAGCCTTGCTGAGGAATTGTGATCGAGCGTTTGATGTGTTCCATGATCCGCTGTTTCCGTTGGTCTGAGTTAGCCATTTTGAGTCCATTGAATGTCACTGCGTGTTAAGTTATTTTAATATATTTATTAAGTAATGTGAACAGTTCCCAAAAATTAATGGACGATAACTCCGATTGGATTTACAAATACCCGACATTAGAGCCGGGGACGTTACTCAGACGCTATAAGCGGTTTTTTGCCGATATTCAGCTTGCATCAGGGGAAACAATCATCGCTCATTGTCCGAATACCGGTCCAATGACAGGGGTTTCCACCCCTGGAAGTTTAGTTCAGGTATCTCACAGTAATAATCCCAAGCGAAAGTTAGCCTACACCTGGGAGATGATCCAAGTTAATGACACCCAACCGACTTGGGTAGGGATAAATACCGCACTCCCGAATCGGGTGATGAAGATTATCCTGGAACAAGGGCTAATTCCGGAATTAGCCAATCGCTACAGCCAAATTCGCCCAGAAGTGGTTTATGGTGAAAACCGGAAAAGTCGGGTTGATTTTGTACTGACGGGGGAGAATGAAGCGCCTCCCATCTATTTGGAAGTCAAGAATACGACTTGGGCGCAGGGAACCTTAGCCTTATTTCCTGATACTGTTACCACAAGGGGACAAAAGCACCTGCAAGAACTCCAGAAGTTATTGCCCAAAGCCAAGGCGATCATGCTTTATTTTATCAATCGGGGGGACTGCGATCGCTTTAGCCCGGGTGATAGTACTGATCCCGTTTATGGCAAACTCTTGCGAGAGGCGGTTCTCCAGGGGCTTGAGGTGTTACCCTGTCGTTTTGAGACGAATCCCCAAGGGATTCGTTATTTAGGGTTAGCCGAGTTTGTCACGTCTGTTCCCCTCTAATACCCAAAAATAGTGAAAACTTAATCAGCCGTTCAAAGACTCCTAATTAAAACGGCTCAAACAGCTAGCGTAAAGCTCGCCCGTCTGTTCCTTTGGGGATATGAGGAACATCTAGTGAATTACCATCATGTTCTACCTCGATTACAGCTAAAATTCCTTCCTCAACAGGGACAGCACGCCACAGAGTAAAATAGGGTTCAATCTCGTTAAAATTACCTATACGGTCTGTCAACCACTGGTACATTTCCCGTGATGGTACAATAAGGAAACCTCCAACAATTACACGTTGAAGTAGTCCAATTGCAATTTTGTTCAAAGCGCGGTGGCTTGAGGAAACATTACCAGTTTCCCATTCAACTACGAATTGTTTCTCATTAGAGAGTGTTTTAACGGCATCCACTGGACCAGGACGAGCATTAGTTATGATACTCATACGTTTCTCCTGTCGCCAACCAAAGTCGTACAGGACAGTCATACAGCTTTCCTTTATCGGCTTTACACCGTTTTTTTTCTTTTCCGGATAAAGGATAAACTGATTGTTGCCCGGTGGCCAGTGAACTGCACGAATAGCAGTATAAACTTCTTCCAGGACTTGTTCAAATTCCTCGGTATCAGCAAACGATCCTTTTCTGATGAGAAACTCAGTCCTGTTTATCTTCATTCAAGATGTCTTCTACTTCAGCCACAATGGATGCAGCCGACACACCAAGAGCTTCTGCCAGCCTGATAATTGTTGATAGGCTAGGCTGTCTTAGCCCCCCTTCCAGGCGAGAAATAAATGTCCTATCAAGCTGACTTCGGAAGGAAAGCTCTTCTTGTGAAAGTCGTTTCGCCTTCCTCAGACGCTGAAGAACCTTACCAAATGCTTTTTCCGGCGTCACGGTGTATCCTCCAAACAAGAGGGTATCCTGATTGACGGAAATGTGCAGTTGCCTATAGGCTACAAAAGCCTAACCTTAATCTTGTTGACACAGCGGAGAAAAGATTGCTCATGTCTGTAGCCCATCCATTTTTTAAAGCCCTTGGTATCAAATCCTATGATTTAGCCGCGATTAAGCAATTAGCTTCTGAAACAGGAATTTCTGTTGAACGACTTAAATACTACGATAAAAATAAAATTTTACCTTCAGATACAGATGTAGATAAAATTTGTTCGGTTATAAATATCCATCCATTAAAACTAAAGTTATTAATGGGCTGTCTTGATCGAAAAACCATTGCCGCAATACAGAACAAGGCTGAAGAAATTTATGAAATTATCAAAAGTGATAGTCAATCATCCCCTACTTCTACAACGACGCCAAGATTAATGCTCACAACTGATTATGGACATCTCTATCAGGGAGATTGCCTCGACTTGATGCGCGACATGGAAGCAGAAAGTGTTGATTTAGTTTTTGCTGATCCACCTTTTAACCTAAATAAAAAATATCCTTCAAAAATAGATGATTCATTGAAAAGTTCAGACTATTTAGATTGGTGTGAACTTTGGTTAAATGAATGTATTCGTATTTTGAAACCTGCTGGTAGCTTATTCCTTTGGAATTTGCCCAAGTGGAATAGTTATTTATCCGAATTCCTAAATAACCGCCTCACCTTTAGGCACTGGATATCTGTTGATATTAAATATAGATTTCCTATTGCCGGACGGTTATATCCTTCCCATTATTCACTATTGTACTATTGTAAGGGGGAAAAGCCAAAAACCTTTCATCCCGATAGACTTCCACTAGAGATATGCTCCAACTGCTATCAGGAGTTACACGATTACGGAGGCTATAAACACAAAATGAATCCCAAAGGTGTAAATCTAACCGATGTATGGTATGACATTCCACCAGTTAGACACAAGCGTTATAAGCAACGAGAAGGAGCCAATGAACTTTCCATCAAACTGATGGATCGGATTATTGAAATGGCTTCTAATCAAGGAGATCTCATTTTTGATCCGTTTGGTGGTGCAGGGACGACTTACGTAGTCGCAGAAATGAAACGTCGTCATTGGCTTGGGATTGAGATTGGTCCTGTCGATGATATTTTAAGGCGTTTCCAGACACTTGATCAGGAACGTGACTATTTAAAACAAATTCAAGAAAATTACAATTGCCTCTTTACAGACAAAACTTTGAAGGTAAGGACAGAGAAGGGGATATGGACGTCGGAATCGGTGAATAAAAAAGCAGATAACTGTGAAAATACGCGAATTAAGCACCAGAATAAAACCTTGGCAATTCAAACTGAACTTGACTTGTTTAGACATCAATGATCAGTAAAATTAACATGGCTAGCGATCGCACGCTGATAATCTCCCTGTTTTGCCGTACTGAAATTATATTAGACAGTGTTTAGAGCGTCCTTTAAGCCTTGCCGATACAGTTCTTTGTTCCCCGTTCCCTGATAGTCATGTGACACTTGAGGATAGCGAATGTGGACTATAACGTTCTGCGGGTATGAACTTTTTCGTGTCAATTAGCTTCAACGGTAATGGGAGCTAATCACGAATGAGCTAAGACATCTGTAATAAATATGACTAAACTAAGAATTAAAAGACCCATTGAGAGTTTTCGCACCATAGGGATCGGGAGGATCAACTTGAGCAAGCATTTAACACCATCTGTGGCAGGTTTAACCCTATTTGCCTTTTTTGCCGTAACCGCACCGCTTCCGGGAATAGCGCAAGTCCCCACATTTTCGCCCTCTACACCCACGACAGCCACGAATCCACCACCCGATTTACCCTATACCCTAGGACCAGGCGATCGCGTGGGCGTGACACTCTTTGATGTCCCAGAATACAGTGGGGAATACCAGGTTTTAGTCGATGGAACCCTCAATTTACCGATTGCCGGCAGTATCCCTGTGGAAGGGTTAACCATTAATGCTGCCACTCAACGAATTTCTGGGCGATACGCTCCCTTTGTCAGACGCCCCTTAGTCACTCTAACCCTGATTGATGCTCGCCCCCTAAAAATTGCGGTCGCCGGGGAAGTCAGTCGTCCGGGTTCCTACAGCGTCACCCTCAACGAAGGGCAACAATTTCCCACCGTGACTCAAGTGGTTCAGCTCGCTGGCGGAATTAGCCGCTCGGCTGATGTGCGAAACGTCCAAATCCGTCGCCGGATGAACCCAGCTACCCGACAAACCTATACGGTTAATCTCTGGGACTTATTGCAAAATAGCGATCTATCCCAAGACGTGACCTTGCGGGATGGTGATGAAATCTTAATCCCCACCACCACCGGCATTGACCCCCTGGAAAGCCGTCAACTGGCAACAGCGAGTTTTTCGCCAGAGGCGGTAAAGCCGATTAAAGTTGCCGTAGTCGGGGAAGTGGTGCGTCCAGGTCCTTATACCGTGACAGCCGCCACATCGGGAGCCGCTACGGCTGACAGCGCCCGTGGTGGTAGTGGCGGTGGCAATAACAATAACAATACAGAACCGCCAACGGTAACTCAAGCCATCCAAGTCGCCGGAGGTATTACTCAATCTGCTGATATTCGTAACGTGGAAGTGCGACGCACCACCAGAGATGGTACTGAGCAAGTACTTGTCATAAATCTGTGGGAGCTTTTACAAGAGGGAGATCTCTCTGAAGATGTGATTTTGCAACAGGGAGATACGATTAGAGTCCCCGAAGCCGAAACCCTGACAGCTTCAGAAGCCACGGAATTGGCATCAGCAAGCTTCTCAGCGGCAATTATCAATGTAAATGTGGTGGGAGAAGTCGAGAAACCGGGTGCAGTCTCCGTCCCCGCTAACGCCCCCTTGAATCAAGCCCTGCTAGCGGCGGGCGGATTTGATAACCGTCGCGCCCGTAAGAGTTCTGTGGAGTTAGTTCGTCTCCAACCGAATGGTACCGTTAGAAAACGGGAAATCGATGTGGATTTTACTGCCGATGTTAACGATCAAAGCAATCCGCCATTGCGCCCCAATGATGTGATTATCGTCAGACGTTCCGGTTTGACCCGAGTCACGGATACTTTGGGAACAATTGTCAGTCCGATTGGCAGCGTGTTCTCTGTGTTTAGATTTTTTGGATTTTAGAGCGTCGGTTGGCTGCTGTAGAGACGTTGCATGCAACGTCTCTACAGAAAAAAGGGAAGATATTGTCGCTTGTGTTACCGTTTTTGAGGAATTTCAGTAGATAATTGAATGACTGAATCGGTGTTCTAGGACAGATAGGGAATCAAGAGTTGATTTTAAGGGCTGATTCCCTACTCCCATCAAATTTGTAAATTTCAGCGGGATTGGTGACGATTTTGAGCCAAGCTGATACACAATTAAACAAGGTAAAATGATTTTTTGACAAACGCGCTCAATCCACGCAGAAGGAGTAGGGGGAAGATGGAGATCGGTCAGATTCAGGAACCATTATCACCCAATGGCAATGGGAAACACCCAAAGTATTCACCACCGCTAGTCTACCGGACTCCACCTCCGGAACCCGAGCCTGATGAATGGACATTGCGCCAGTTGGTCAGCGTGATTCGGCGTCGTGCTTTAGTAATTGCTGGAGTCGCGATCGCGGTAACCTCGGGGATCAGTTTTTGGACGTTGAATCAGACCCCTAAGTATGAGAGCAAGTTTCAACTGCTGGTTGAACCGGTTACTGAGGAAGGAGACTTAGACAAACTCACGGAAGTGGTGGGTGGCGGTGATGCACGGAATTCGGCACTGGATTACGATACCCAGATTCAGGTGTTACGCTCTCCTCAGCTAATGGACGCTATTGTCCAGGAGATCCAAAAGCACTACCCAGAGGTGAGCTATGATTCCTTAATGAGTCAGCTCATCGTTAGCCGACTGGGGGAAACCAAAATCCTAGAAGGGCGTTATCGAGATACTGAGCCGGAAAGAGTGCGGCGGGTTTTACACGAAGTCGCCAGAGGCTATCTACGTTACTCCTTACAAGAGCGACAACTGAACCTGAAACAGGGAATTCTGTTTGTTGATGATCAATTACCCGTGCTGCGCGATCGCGTGAATAAGCTGCAAGGACAACTGCAAGCCTTTCGCCAACAACACAACCTCCTTGACCCGGAAATCCAAGCCCAAGAGTTATCCCAACGGGTGAGTGGGATTGAACAGCAGCAGTTACAAACTCAGGTTGAGTATCAAGAAACGCGCTCCCTTTATAATACCCTTCTACAGCAGTTGGGATTATCACCCCAACAAGCCGTTGCCACAGTTACCCTCAGTGAAGCCCCTCGCTACCAACAGTTACTCAACCAACTCGCGGAACTTGAAGCCGAGATTGCCCTAGAATCGGCACGGTTTACGCCCCAAAGTCCCACGATGCAAGCCTTACGCCAAAAACGGGATAATCTCTTACCCTTACTCAACCAAGAATCCCAAAACGTGTTGGGCGTCAGCCTAAGCGAGGCTGGGGTGTCCGGTGCTTCTCCCAATTCGATTCGCACGCAATTGACCCAGCAACTGGTGCAAACCACCAACCAACTGCAAGTCCTGCAGGTGAAACAAAGTGCGATCGCGCGAGCCGCTCAACTGCTCAACCTCCAGGTTAAACAAATCCCCGTCATCGCCCGCCGCTACACAGATTTACAGCGAGAACTCCAAGTCGCCACCGATAGCTTAAATCGCTTTCTGGCGGTGCGGGAAAATCTGGAAATTGAAGCCGCCCAGAAAGCCTTACCTTGGCAGATTATCGTCAAGCCGCAAATTCCAGAAGTCCCCGTGTGGCCCAATACCCAGCGTAATATCACATTGGGTGCGATCGCGGGGTTATTGTTGGGCATGGGCGTTGCTTTGCTGATCGAACGTTTGGATAATGTCTTCCATTCTCCCGATGAACTTAAAGACTTAACCAAACTTCCCCTACTGGGCATTATCCCCTACCAAAAACAACTCAAACAGATGATGTCTACGGCAAACCTAACCCAGACGACATCAGCGCCCCCTTCCCCCAACCCGCGAAAATCTCGCCGCCCATCCCGAAACTACAATGCTTCTCCTTTTTTAGAATCGTTCCGTTCGCTCCAGACTAATATTCGGTTTCTGGGTAGCGATACGCCCGTTCACTCCATCATTGTGAGTTCAGCCACACCCTCAGAAGGAAAATCTACCGTTTCCGTCCATCTCGCCCAAGCCGCCGCCGCCATGGGTCAACGAGTTTTGCTAGTGGATGCAGACTTGCGACGCCCTCAGGTTCATCACTATTTGAACCTAGATAATAAAGTCGGCTTAAGTAATGTCATCGCCACGGGACTAACCGCGAAACAGGCAATCCAACGCATCCCGATGTGGGATCGGTTGTATGTCCTCACCGCCGGTCAAGTCCCGCCTGATCCGAGTCGTCTTCTGTGTTCTAAGAAGATGCAACATTTAATGGAGCAATTTCATGCGGTTTTTGACCTGGTGATTTACGATACACCACCTGTGTTAGGACTGGCTGATGGTCGTATCTTGGCGGCTCACGCTGATGGTGTAATCATGGTGGTTGGTTTGGGTAAAAGCGATCGCTCGGCATTAATGCAAGCCTTAGATACTATGAGAATTTCTAACGCGACCGTGTTCGGAGTGGTTGCCAATGGCGTTAAAGGGTATACCACCCGGTCTTACTATTACTATCACAATCACTATGGCACCGAATCCGATATCCTCAAAGCCAAACAGCTTTTGCTCAAACGGATGGAGGAAAATATCCAGCCGGATGACGAAATCCAGAAGGATGATAAATGAAAAAGGTTTGACCCTTCGCTTCGCTAGTTGGGAATGGTGTCTTTGTAGGGGCGGGTTTTACGACTATCTTTTCTGTTGCAAAAAGATGTGACTAAACCCGCCCCGATTCAATCTAAATTATTGACAAAATAGACTAAATGTTGTAATAAGACCGATACCATTGAACAAATTGTTCCACACCCACTTCAATGGGCGTATTTGGTCTAAATCCCACATCTTGGATTAAATCATCCACATCCGCATAAGTAATCGGCACATCTCCGGGTTGCATGGGTAGCATATTTTTCACAGCGGTTTTGCCCAAAGATTGTTCTAGGGTTTCGATGAGTTGTAGCAGTTCAATCGGTTGATTATTGCCAATGTTGTAGAGTTTATAAGGGGCAGAACTTTTTGATCCTGGTGAAGCATTTCCTGAAGCTTTCGGCTGCGGAATCTTACCCATGACTCGCACCACACCCTCGACGACATCATCAACGTAAGTAAAATCCCGTTGCATCCGACCATAATTAAACACATTAATCGGCTGCTCGGCGAGGATAGCTTTGGTAAATAAAAATAGTGCCATATCGGGACGATACCACGACCCGTAAACAGTAAAGAAGCGCAAGCCGGTTGTAGGTATGTTATACAGATGACTATAGGCATGAGCCATTAATTCATTCGCTTTCTTGGTGGCGGCATAGAGGCTAACGGGAGAATCGACATTATCCTGTACCGAAAACGGCACTTTCGTATTCGCGCCGTACACCGAACTCGATGAGGCAAACACCAGATGCTTAATGTCGGAATGGCGACACCCTTCCAGGATATTGGTAAAACCCACCAGGTTACTATCCACATAAACGTAGGGGTTTTTCAGGGAATAGCGAACACCCGCCTGCGCCGCCAGATGGACGACAAACTCAAAAGATTCTTGGGCAAATAACTGGGTAATCCCTTCACGGTCTGCTAAGTCTAGTTTATAAAAGCGAAACCCAGGTTTATTCTCTAGTTGTGCCAGTCGGGCTTGTTTGAGGGAGACATCATAGTAAGCATTCAGGTTATCCAGTCCAATTACGGTATCACCTTGGGCAAGTAACCGTTGACTGAGGTGATATCCGATAAAGCCGGCTGCACCTGTAACTAAAACGTTGACCACACTTTAATTCCTCTTGTAAACTTCGTTCGGGATTGGTTAATTTATCGCGTCCGCCTCGACAAATCAACGGGTTATGTGGCAAAGCTATTCACGAGACGCTGACACTACTATACTCAGCAACGATTATGCTTTAATTCTGGGAAGTATCACGCCAGTGACCAACAAGATGATATCAAGCCATTCCATACAAACCAATCCGGTTAATCAAGAACGAACCCACTGGAAGCAAGTCCTCGTTCAAATTCTGGTCGTAACTGCATTCCTCAGTTTGGGGTTCCTGCTGGATGGCAATATGGGCGGCGGTAATGAAGTCAATATTTTACCCTTTGCCAGACAGTATGCTGACCCGACTTGGATTCCCGGAGACTGGTATCTCAATCAGCCTCCGGGCTATCGCATCCCCTTCCTGGCGTTGTTTGGCTCAATGGCGGCGGCTTGGGGGTTTTTAGCCACGTCTTTAATCGGGCGGCTGCTGTGTTACACCCTGATGGCTTCAGGGTTAGTGTTTCTGGGTCGAAAGCTGGGGTTGAGTTTGCCGTTGCTGCTGCTGGCGGTTGGTTTGTTTCTATATGTGGATGACCATCAAGGGATAGTTGCCCGTGAATGGTTGGTGGGAGGAGTTGAGCCGAAAGCTGTAGCTTATGGTCTATTGCTGTTCGTCATTGGGCTGATGTTAACGGGTCACTATCGCCTAATGGCACTTCTTTTGGGGCTAGCTACATTCTTCCACATTTTTGTCGGGGGTTGGGCGTCTCTGGTGATAGGAGGATGGTTGCTCCTCAGACGCCACCACCATTTTAGAAGTATTCGGTATCTGGGTTCTATTGTGGGGATTTATCTGATAGCCAGTGCGCTATCGATTTACACAGTTGTGGAACATTTATTGACGCCTAGTCCCACAGGTGCTGTAGAACCGTCCTATGTTTATGTATTCATCCGCACTCCTCACCACCTGAATCCCCTGTATTGGTCACAACAGTGGTGGATTAAACTGGCTGTATACTTGTTGGTGTTGGCGCTGAGTGTGGGAGTACTGCGGCGCAAGCAACAGTCTTCAGAAAATGCGGTGCGGATGGGGCTGGCGGAGTTTACCCTACTGACTTTGATACCTTTTGGCTTAGGACTTGCGATCGCGCCATTTGATGATCAGGGTAAGTTCTTACAATATTACCCCTTTCGGCTGGGGGATGTTATGCTGCCCCTGAATACTTGTCTGCTTTTTGCTTGCGCCCTTGAGCAAAGCTTTACGGGTAAAGCGCGGCGCATTTTGTTATTCCTTTGCATCGTGCTATTGAGTGGGGCTTGTAGTATTCAAGCTGTACAATTTCACCAAGCTTTAGTTGCACTCTCTGAGTTTCCCAGTGAACAACAGGGGATAGATTCGGAAGGGAAAGCGCTATGTAATTGGATTCGCACGAACACCCCTGATGATGCTGTGATTGTTACACCACCCGCAGAACTTACTCCCTTTACTTGGTTGGCACAACGCCCCACCGTCGCCAAGTTTAAGTTTATCCCCCCGACTAAGGTGGGAGTGCTCGACTGGTATGAACGTCTGTCGGACTTGAGTGGTACATTCAACCCTTGGCCCCAACCGGGTGAACGAGTTACATTCAGTAAGATGAAGCAGGCGCTGATCACAGGTTATAACAGCTTAACCACTGACCAAGCCCAGGGGGTGATGAGTAAGTATGGAGCCGATTATTTGGTGACGAGTAGCACTCAACCTCTGGATTTAGCGATCGCGTATCGAAATTCGCGCTATATTCTCTATGCTAAGTCTTCAGACGGGGAATAGGGTACTGACTGGCAAAGTCTCTCGCACTCAGCAGGTGTTTTGGTTGAGTTTGAGCTTGACTTTTGCGGCTATTTATGCATATCCGGCATTACAAGAGGCTTTGAGTCATGACTATATTGTCCAGGATGATGCGCGGCAACATGTTTTTTGGATGCGTCGGTTTCTCGACTCACAGTTGTTTCCTGGGGATTTGATTGCCGATTATTTTCAATCGGTTGCACCGTGGGGATATGCTACATTCTATCGGCTCTTTGCCGCAGTAGGAATTGATCCGATGGCTTTAAGTAAGATTTTACCCCTGGGGCTGGGATTAGTGGCAACTGCCTACTGTTTTGGCATTACTCTACAAATTTTGCCTGTACCCGTTGCTGGGTTTATCGCGTCGTTGCTATTGAATCAAAATCTCTGGATGAGAGATGATTTAGTATCGGCTACACCTGTAGCCTTTGTCTATCCTTTGTTTCTCGCCTTTGTGTATTATTTATGGCGACGGTTGTTACTGCCAACTCTTGCCGCGATCGCGCTTTTGGGGTTATTTTATCCTCAGTGTGTCTTTATTGTGGCTGGATTGTTGATTGTTCAGCTAGGGCGGTGGGAACAAGGGCGGTTTCGCTTATCTGTAGTGCGCTCAGATTATTGGTTCTGTGGGTGGGGATTAGGAGTTGCATTTTTAGTTCTCTTACCCTATGCTTTAAATCCTTCAGAATTTGGTTCTGTGATTACGTTAACACAAGCGAGGATGTTACCCGCTTTTTCGGCTAAAGGATGGTCAAGTTTTTTTAATACTGACCCTTGGAATTATTGGATTTGCGGTAAGCGCAGTGGTATGCTGCCAACGGAGTGGTGTCGGTTGATGGCAAAGTATTCGATTCTTTTAGTGCCGCCACAGGTTTGGGTGAGTTTTTCTTTGCCGTTTCTGTTGAAATATCCCTCTCGGTTTCCTTTGGTTAAACGGGTTAGTAGAGGTATTTGGCTGTTACCTCAGATGCTGCTGGTATCGATGGGTATGTTTGCCGCTGCTCATTTGTTTCTATTTAAGCTACATCTTCCTAATCGCTATACAGAACACAGTTTGCGGATTTTGGTGGCGTTGGCGGCGGCTGTGGCGCTGACTATTTTATTGGATACAGTTTTACAGGTGGCTCAAACTAAAGGGAAACCGCTTTTGGCTATTGGGTTTACGGGGGTTTTGGCTGCTATTCTACTTTTTTATCCCAGTATTTTGCAAGCTAATGATTATCCATTTCCGATTAGTCGTTACACGGTAGGTGATGTGCCAGAACTTTACAAGTTTCTGCAACAACAACCGAAAGATACGCTGATTGCTTCGTTGACGGAGGAAGCGAATAGTCTACCGACGTTTGCCCAGCGTTCGATTTTAGTGGGGGGGGAAGGATATGCGTTGCCTTATCATTTGGATTATTACAATGAAATGTATCAGCGGACGGTTGATTTGATTGAGGCTCAGTATAGTTTAGATGAGGGATTGGTGCAAGATTTTATTCGGCGGTATGGGGTGGATTTATGGTTGGTGGAACGGGGGGCGTTTACGCCGGAGTATGTTATGGGTAATCGTTGGATTCAAGAGTATGAGTCGGCGGCGATAGGGGCAAGTGTGAGTCTGGCAGGGGGAGGGGTTCCGGTTTTGGTGGAGAGGATGGAACGATGTAAAGTGTTTGATGGGGAAGGGTTGGTTGTTTTGTCTGCGGATTGTTTGGGGGATTAGTTGTTGGTATTTTGTTGGGTTAGGTTTGTTGTCTCATGCTTTTTTTTTAACGCAGAGTAACGCAGAGGGAAGCGCAGAGGAACGCAGAGGTTTTTGCGGTATGTTAATGGGGGGATTGGCGGTTTTGGGGAGGGAAATTTTTTCTCGGAAAATGCTATGACAAATGAGGAAGGAGGAAGGAGGAAGGACAGATTATTCCGTTCTCAAAGTATTTTTTGGTTGAGTCTCAGTCTGACGTTTTCTGTGGTTTATAGTCTTTTGGCACTTCAGCAGGCGTTTAGTAGTGACTATTTGGTGGATAGTGATGCCAGACAGCATGTATTTTGGATGCAACGGTTTTTAGAGCCAGGGTTATTTGCTGATGATTTAATTGCTGATTATCATCAGTCGGTTGCTCCAGTTGGGTATGGGACGCTTTACCATAGTATGGCACGTTTGGGGATGAATCCCTTGGTATTTAATAAGCTGGTGCCGACTATTTTGGGGGTGATTACCACGGGTTACTGTTTTGGTATTGGTTTGGAATTGTTACCTGTGCCAATTGCTGGATTTACGGCGTCTCTATTGTTGAATCAAAATCTTTGGACAACCTATACTCTGGTTTCGGGTACGCCGAGAGCGTTTGTTTATCCGATAGTTTTGGCGTTTTTGTTCTATTTACTGCGGCGCTCACTGTTTCCTTGTTTGGGTGCGATCGCGCTTTTGGGGGTATTCTATCCTCAGTATGTGTTGATCTGTGCGGGAATCCTGATTTTGCAGATGGGAGACTGGGAAGGGGGGCGGTGGTGTCTTTCGGGTAATCGGCGGGATTATTGGTTGGGTGGGTTGGGATTGGCGGTGGCGGTTCTGGTTCTGCTACCATACAGTTTACAGTCTAGTGAATTTGGACCTGCGATCGCGGCGTCTACGGCGAGAGGGTTACCGGAATTTATGCCAGAGGGGAGAACCCCTTTTTTTGATGCGAATCCTTGGGAGTTTTGGCTGTTTGGTAAGCGTAGCAGTCTTTTGGGCGGATTGTCTCTACCGCCGTTATTGTATCTGGGGTTGCTACTGCCGGTGCTGTGGCGCTATCCTTCTCGCTTTCGGTTGGTGAAGCAGGTGAGGAGGGGTGTGGTTATTTTAGCTGAGATGGTGATAACGGCGGGTGTGACGTTTGTTCTCGCCCACCTTTTCTTGTTTAGGCTGCATCTGCCTATTCGTTATACTACCCATAGCCTGCGAATCGTTATGGCATTGGCGAGTGCGATCGCGTTTGTGGTAGTAGTGGATTCATTGGTTTATTGGGCAAGGGTTACGTCTCACCGCTTTAGAAGGTACTTCGCCTGGGTAGTTACGGCACTTTTGGGGATGATACTTATTTTATATCCCTGTTTTGTGAGTTTCCCGTTGACTCGATATAAACAGGGTCAATATCCCAGTTTATATGAATTTTTGGCTCAACAACCCAAGCCTAGTCTGATTGCTTCGGTTGATGAAGAAGCGAATAATTTGCCGACGTTTTCCCAGCAGCCTGTTTTAGTTAGTGAGATGTATGCGATTCCTTATCATGTCGGTTACTATAATCAGATTCGGCAACGGGCGATTGATTTAATTCAGGCTCAGTATAGTCCAGACTTATCCCAGGTACAAGAGTTTATTCAACGGTATGGCGTCACCTTTTTTTTAGTGCATCGTGCCGCGTTTACACCAGACTATATTGCGGGTAGTAATTGGTTGATGCAGTATCCCCCAGCTAAAGCCGCGATGACTCAGTTGCAGGCAGGAATAAGTCCCGCCTTGTCTAAAGTTACAGAACAGTGTAGTGTATTCGAGACCGATGCTTTGATGGTTTTAGAAGCGCAATGTATTATGGGGGTTGCTGAGTAAAGGAAGCCCGGTTGTCGGGGCGGGTTTTACAGATAACTTATGGCAAAAACGTTGTCGGGGCGGGTTTAGTTAGTAAAACCCGCCCCTACCTTAAACCCGCCCTTCTAGGGCAGCGGCAGGAAGTTAGGGTGAGAATATGAAAGACATTCGTCATCAGGTCATAATAGCTTGTGTAGCAATAACAATTATCTTGGGTTTATTTTTTCGCTTCGCCAACCTCGGAAAAAAGGTCTATTGGACGGATGAAATTTATACATCGGTTCGTGTATCCGGACGTACCATTCAAGAGTATAGTGAGGATAACTTCAACGGCGGGATGATTCGGGTTAAAGCCTTACAGGATTATCTACAACCTCGCCCCCAAAACGGCTTAAGTGATACGATGAAGGCGTTGGTCAATAAGTCTGAGCATCCACCGTTATATTATTTAATGGCTCATTTCTGGGTGCGCTGGTTTGGCAATACTCCCTCTGTCACTCGCAGTTTATCCGCCTTAATTAGTCTATTGGTATTTCCGGCAATGTATTGGCTATGTCGGGAGTTATTTGAATTTCCGATAACGGGATGGGTTGCTGTTGCCCTGATTGCTGTTTCTCCGATTCATGTCCTCTACGCCCAAGAAGCACGGCAATATAGTTTGTGGACGGTAACGATTTTACTATCCTGTGCCGCTTTATTCCGAGCAATGGGAATTAAAACGTCAAGAAATTGGGTGATTTATGCCGTAACCGTATCACTCCCCCTCTATTCTCATTTACTCTCATTTCTGGTGTTAATCGCTCAAGCCATCTACGTCGCCGCCATGAATAGCTGGCGGTTAACTCAACAAGTCAAGGCATATCTGTTGGCGTTAACTGGGGGAATTGTGGCATTCTTACCCTGGTTCGTCTTAATTCGCGAAGTTCGAGCCACAGGTTGGACATCAAAAGATATCCCACTGTGGATTCTTTTCAAACGCTGGATATTTAATCTCGCCGCCGTATTTTTTGATCCGCAAATTAGCTACGATAAGCAACTATTCGATATTCGCTATGGTGTGGATAACGGACTATTTGGGTTAAACTATCCATTAACCTATCTCGTCATCCCAATTTTACTCCTAGTAGCTTACGCCATCTATTTTCTGATTCGCACCACACCGAAACGGGTTTGGTTATTTGTCCTAATTTTAATCAGTGTCACAGCACTCCCTTTAGCCTTACCCGATTTACTGGGGCGGGGACAACGTTCGACGATTGCGCGTTACCTCATCCCTAGTTTTTTAGGGATTCAATTGGCAGTGGCTTACTTACTCACCGTCAAAATAACTTCCAGTTTGGCTAAACCTGGACAAAAAAAGCTATGGCAAGTAGGAACCGTTATCCTAATTTCCCTAGGCGTTTTATCCGGTGCGGTAAGTTCTCAGTCAGAAACCTGGTGGAACAAATACACCAATTATTATGACCCACAAGTCGCTCGGATTATCAATCAATCTGCCTCCCCTTTAGTCATCAGTAGCAGTGCCGTTAGAACCACCTCTCTTAGTTATTGGCTTAATCCAGAAACCCAGTTAATGGTACTCGAAGCCCCCCCACTTCCTGATAATCTGAATCAATTTAGTGATGTATTTTTATTTCAACCTACCAATGAGCTACGGGAGCAACTCGAACAGCAATCCCCCTATCAAATAAAACCAATCTATGACTTAGGATGGCTTTGGCAAATCCTCTCCCCCTAACTAAGCTTCATCAAAGAACAAAACCCCCTTCCCTCTGCGAACCTCTGCGCTTTCCCTCTGCGAACCTCTGCGTTAAAAAAATGCGCCATAGCACGTCTCTACATTACTCCCCCTATGCCAAACAATCACCAACAAAAAACCCTACTCTCCCTAATCACCCACAAATCCCAATCGGCGACAATTTCCTGGTTATCCCTAAGCCTCATAATTGCCACCAGTTATAGCCTTTTAGCCCTAAAACAAGCCTTCAATTCCCCTTATATTGTCCAGGATGACGCCAGACAGCATGTCTTTTGGATGCAGCGATATTTAGACCCCCAATTATTCCCCAATGATACCATTGCCGATTATTTCCAATCCGTCGTTCCCGTCGGCTACAAAACAGTCTACCAACTCATAGCAAACCTGGGAATCGCACCCCTAACCCTAAGTAAACTCCTCCCCCTAATCCTCACCCTAATCACCACAGTTTACGCCTTTGCGCTCACCCTACAACTCCTACCCATCCCCATCGCCGGATTTATAAGTTCTCTGCTAGTCAATCAAACCCTGTGGATGCGGGATGATTTAGTCTCCGCCACACCCAGGGCATTTGTCTACCCATTACTCCTGGGATTCTGGTATTATCTAATCAGGCGATCGCTAATTCCCAGTTTAGGTGCGATCGCGCTACAAGGATGGTTCTATCCCCAAAGTGTCCTCATCTCCAGTGGAGTCTTAATCCTCCAGTTAGGAAAATGGCAAGGGAAAAAGTTGCGACTGTCGCGGGAAAAGAAGGATTATTATTTCTGCGCGGCGGGTTTAGTCGTGGCGTTTTTTGTCCTGTTACCCTACGCCATCACCACATCCGACTTTGAGCCAATTATTACAGCCACCCAAGCGAGGGGAATGCGGGAATTCTGGGCGGGGGGGCGAGCCAGCTTTTTTACAGATAATTTCTGGGATTTCTGGTTGAATGGCGATCGCAGTGGTCTTCTCCCTCGACGCCAATCCCTTCCTATCTTACTATATGGTGCATTCTTATTACCGTTTTTGGGGAATTTTCCCAAACGCTTCCCCCTCACCACACAGGTAAACTCAGGAATCATCCTCCTCCCCCAAATTATCATCGTCTCCCTGACTCTATTTTTTACCGCCCATCTGCTACTCTTCCAACTCCATTTACCCAGTCGTTACACCGAACACACATTGCGACTCCTATTCCCCATAGCCACAGGAATCGCCTTAACCATTTTCTGTCATGGATTATTCCAGAAAACAAAAATACTCGCCCTCGGTTTCGCCACAATCCTCGCCGGGATACTCATATTCTATCCTCTTCTCGTCACCGACTTCCCCAAAACCGCCTACGAAATCGGAACCGCACCTGAACTTTACCAATTTTTTACCCATCAACCCAAAGATAGCCGCATCGCCTCCCTATCCCCAGAAGCCGATAACCTCCCCACCTTTTCTCACCGTTCCATTTTAGTCAGTTGGGAATATGCCATCCCCTATCATTTAGGCTATTACATCCCCTTGCGCCAACGCGCCATTGATTTAATTCGCGCTCAATACAGCCCCGACTTAAACGAGATCAAAGCATTCATACAAAACCATAATATAGACTTTTGGCTCATCGACCAATCCGCCTTCACCCCCGACTACATCACCCACAACAAATGGATACAACAATTTCAACCTGTCGCCACAGAAGCCAGCCTGAGAATAGAACAAGGAACCCCCTTAGCCCTCCCCCCCTTAATCCGCCAATGTACCATCTTTCACACCCAAAGATTTATTGTATTAGAAGCCAAATGTCTAGTCCAATAGTTTGGAGTTGCGAGGCGAGCGCCATAAACCCTGACATTGTGAACTAACTAAGTTGTCGGTTGGGTTGACGCTTCTATTATAATGACCCAAATGGAAATCACGGGAGGGAGGATAATCAGTTCATGAAGATTGCTGTACCATCAAAGACGTTTATCAATGGAGCCTTTTGCGGCTTAGTTTTTTTTAGTCTATTGATTAATGTTTGGGGAATTAACTGGGGGTTGCCCAGTTTCAACGGCTGGGCGGCGGATGAACTCACGCCGATACGAGTACTAGAAGCCGTTGAAGAAGGATTTGCCAACGGATGGCATTATAAGTATCCACCGTTTCATTTTTACGTACTTACCCTTGTCTATTCCCCTGTATTGCTCTTGCACAAACTGGGTGTCGTAAATGTCTATAGTTTACCCACCTATACCCTTTTATTTTATATCGGTAGAGTCCTGAGTCTGATTATGGCAGCCGGGATTTTAGGAATTGTGTATCTGATTGGGCAAGAAATCTATGATAAAAAATCGGCATTCTTCGCGGCAGTAATCGCTAGCTTAAATTTGCCCTTTATTTATTATGCCAAAACAATTAACCTGGATATTCCCTATTTATTTTGGTTTATGCTATCCCTATTCTTTTATATCCGACTCTTAAAAGAGCAAAAAACTAGGGATTATGTATTATTTGCAGCGACAGCCGCGATCGCAGTTGCGACTAAAGACCAAGCTTATGCCTTCTATTTCTTGACTCCTGGCTTTATTCTATGGCAGCACTATCGGTATTTGCAGCAACGTGATCCATCCATTACCCTAAAAAAAGCCCTCAAAGACCGAAAAATTGTTCTTTCCTTAGGAGTAGGAATTGCCCTATTCCTCGGTATCCATAATATTATATTTAACTTAAATGGCTTCTTTGCTCATGTCAATGATATTACATCAGGGGGCGCCACAATCAGTCCTCGGTTTGAGCGCAGCCTGAGCGGACACCTGACTATGTTTTGGCAAAGCTTGAGGCATATCAGAGTGTCTTTTGGCTGGCTCTTATACGGAGTCTGTATGCTGGGTTTGCTCAAGGCTTTTTGGCAACGAAAACATTATTATCTCTTCTGTTTACTGATTCCGATTGTCTCGTATTATTTATTTTTTGTGAGTATTGTCATGTACAATGCTCTACGTTATCTGTTTCCCGTTTGTCTGATTTTGGCGTTTTTTGGCGGTAAACTCATCGGGGATTTCCTCAACTCATCTGCCCAGCTATTTCGAGTTAAAGTATTATCCATTATTGCTGTATTTATTTATACCTTTTTTTATACCACATCTGTCAATGTATTGATCACCCATGATTCGCGATACCAGGTTGAACAATGGATGGCAAAAACCTTGACATCCAGTAATTTTATTTTAGGAGCCGGTGACGCTAAATATTTACCTCGACTAGAAAAGTTTAGCTCAGAAAGTCTCAAGCGCCCGACTCTGGAAACTCTCAAGCAGAAAAATCCAGATTATATTATTGGCACGAGTGCCTACGATAGTCGTCGCTTTGAACCCGGTACACCTGAGTATGAATTTTTCTCTAAACTAGAGACAGAAAAACTCGGCTACGATTTAGTTTTTCAGTATAAAGCTGACCCCCAATGGGATTTACTCAATCATGAAGAATTAGGTTATCGACATATCAATCGTATGTACGTTTACTCCAACTTTGATAAAATCAATCCTGAAATCAAGATTTACCGAAAAAGTCGTCAGTAAGTCAGCCCGATTTATTTTTTTTTAGAAAGGGATTTAATTAACGACAAATCGATACTCTAGGCGACAGGATGCAATTGAGGGGCTTTGGTAACTTTTTTGCGTTGGCTACTGCCAACAGTATAAGATCTGACAACAGAAAGCTCTAAAAGCTTGGATGTATTGAACCGTGAGTAGGGTTCAACCGATTCAGGCATGGCTTGGTAACAATGGGGACAGAACCAGTAGACTTGGTGAGAGCGAATGTGCCTAAGTAAGGTATGTGAACAACAAATACAGCTATGATTTAACATCTTTTTCCTTCCTATTTCCAGTAGAGCTAAATTCCAGTAAGATACTGTTCCCGGTTTGGGTTGACGAGTAGGTCTGGTGTGATATAATTAACAACTATTCAGCTTTATCTCTAGACTAAAACTGAAATCTGAGGAAATTCTGAGGAAATTCTGAGGAATGATATCTGTATTAAAACTTTACATTTTCCCGAAAAGCTAACCGGGTAAAACTATAAAGAAAACCTTAAATCTAAGGCATTCAATTTATTTCTGTGATAGGTAATCAGGCGGATAAAGGGTCACAGTATCAAACTGGGTTACCAAAATAGGGATTTGAGCGCGATCGCATTGTAGATAGTAATAAGCCCAAACCCGTGATATACCGCATCAATGGCGGAACATCGGGTTGGGGCGAAAGTCACGCGAAAGCAAGAATAAAGTATGGTTATCCATTACTCTGCTAGCAACCCCAGTCAAACCCAACCCACAAACCCGACTTCATGCCCGTTTCAGGAACAAAAGGGGAATTCTGATGCTTGTGCATTTCTGGCAATCTTCAATGACTCCCTCGATGCCATGGTTATTACCGACAGTCGGGGAAAAGTACTCAAGGCAAATCGAGCAGCTTGTGAGTTATTTAAATTATCTCACGATCAACTGCTGAATCGCCATCTCAAGGAGACTACACCGATTAGTATTCATCACTGGCGCCCCTTTCTCGCCCAAGGGCGAATCACCCATAACTTTTGTCTGTGGCGTTCCGATGGGACTCAACGAGATGTAGAATTAGAAGGCATCGCTAATATGTTGCCCGATCATCATCTATTAATTTTTCGAGATGTAACCGAACGTCAACAAGCGGAAAAGGCATTGCGGCAATCGCAGTATGTCATTGAACAAATTAGTCAATCCATTTCCGCCATTGTTTATATCTACGACTTCATTGAACAGCGTAATATCTATAGTAATCGAACCATCACTGATATTTTGGGGTATTCTCCTGAAGCAGTCCAAGCCATGGGAGAAACACTATTCCCTCAACTGATACACCCGGACGATTTAGCCAACGTATCGGCACGAATGGAACGCTTGGCGACAGCTTCAGATCGAGAAATTATCGAAACCGAGTACCGAATGCGTCGTGCAAATGGGGAATGGTGCTGGCTTTATAGCCGAGATACAGTATTTACCCAAACCCCCGATGGCAAACCCCAACAAATTTTAGGCATCGCCACCGATATCACCACGATAAAATTAGCCGAAGCCAAAATATTAAGATTGAATGCTGAATTGGAACAACGGGTGAAAGAACGAACCGAAGCCTTAGAGCAAGCCAATGAAGAACTCAAACGGGAAATTCGCGATCGCCAACAGATTGAAAAAACGCTCCGAGAGAGTGAAGAACGATTCCGTTCTATTTTTGAGAATGTATCGGTGGGAATTGTCCTGCTGGATCTCGACGGGTATATTTTGACAGCGAACGAAGCCAATTGTCGTTTTTTAGGCTACTCCTCGGAGGAAATCCTAGGGATTCATTTTTCTCGGTTAACGCACCCCGAAGACTTGTGCCGGGATACCGATTTATTTAATTCACTGGTGCGCGGAAAACGCAAAAACTACACTATTGATAAACGCTATCTTCGCCAAGATGGTGCCTGTGTTTGGGGTCGATTAACAGTATCTGTGATTAAAAACGACGATGGTTCCCCACGATATATCGCCGTCGTTTGTGAAGATATTAATGATCGCAAACAAATGGAAGAGGTACTGCGAGAAAGCCAGCAGAAATATCAAACCCTATTTAAAATCTTTCCCATCGGTATTTCCATTACTGATGAAGTAGGTAATGTGATTGAAGCCAATTCCGCCAGTGAAGAAATTTTAGGACTATCCCGTCAAGAACACACCAGTCGTACTTATGATGCTCCCAGTTGGCAAATTATTCGACTAGATGGCACTCCCATGCCAGCATCAGAATTTGCCAGTGTTCGCGCTTTAACCGAAAACCGAGTTGTGGGAAACGTGGAAATGGGAATCGTCAAAGCCAAGGATAAAATTACTTGGATTAATGTCACAGCCGCGCCCATTCCACTGAAGGATTACGGCGTCGCCATAGCCTACATTGACATTAGCGATCGCAAGCGCATGGAAAAGGCATTACGGGAAAGCCAACAAAAATATAAAACCCTGTTCCAAATCTTACCCATTGGCATTTCGATCACCGATAAACAGGGAAATCTTATTGAAGCGAATGCGGCGAGTGAGAAAATTTTGTCACTATCCGTTTCTGACCAAATCAACGCCAAATATGTTTCGCCCAACTTAAAAGTTATCCGACCTGATGGTACCGTGATGCCACGAGCAGAATTTGCCAATGTTAGAGCGTTAACCGAAAACAAAGTTATCAAAAACCATGAATCGGGAATCGTTAAGCCAGATGGAAAAATCACTTGGATCAGTTCCACAGCTTCACCCATTCCGTTACGCGATTCTGGTGTCGTTATTGCCTATTTAGATATTACAGAACGCAAGCAAGCCGAAGAAGCCCTCCAGAAAGCGACAGAATTAGCCGTTCGAGAAGCCGCACGCAGCGAAATTGCTAACCGGGCAAAAAGCGAATTCTTGACCAATATGAGTCATGAACTCCGCACACCTCTGAATGGGATTTTAGGATATGCTCAACTTCTCAGACAAGACACAACCTTAAGTAACCAACAGCACCATAATTTGACCATCATTCACCAATGTGGTGAACACCTGCTCACTTTAATCAATGATATTCTCGACTTAGCTAAAATTGAAGCCCAAAAGATGGAACTCTATCCCACAGAGTTTCACTTACCGAACTTTCTCAATAGTCTTGCTGATTTATTTCAGTTACGTGCCCAACAAAAAGATATTATCTTTACTTATCAAGTTCTTTCGCCACTCCCTAACGGGATTATGGCGGATAACAAACGACTGCGACAGGTTCTGTGTAATTTACTCAGTAATGCGATTAAGTTTACGGATCGGGGTGAGGTAACATTTACGGTGAGTGTTGTTAACCGCTTTGATGTAAAATCGGCTTCTACAAATCAGATTTACCCTTTGCCAAGCGAAGCGTTAACACTCAGTCAGGGCGGGTTTAGTCACATTCGGGCGAGTCACAAAACGATAGACGTGAAACCCGCCCCTACAAACCATGATCTTGATCCAATAGAAGGGTCAACCATCAACTATCAACCATCAGCAAAAATCCGCTTTCAAATCAAAGATACGGGTGTGGGTATTGAGCCAAATCAATTAGCCCAAATCTTTTTACCCTTCCATCAAGTCAGCGCTCATAGCCATGCGACTGAAGGAACGGGACTAGGATTGGCTATTAGCCAGAAATTAATTCAACTGATGGGGAGTGAAATTAAAGTGAAGAGTACTCCCGGTCAAGGAAGTGTATTCTGGTTTGATATTAATTTACCCTTAGTCTCAGGATGGCAGGAACCCAATCCATCTAGCAAACGCCGGATTACAGGCTTCAAAGGGGACAAACGCAAATTAATGATTGTGGATGATAATAAAGTCAATCGTACCCTCTTGCGGGCGATGCTAAAGCCCTACGGGTTTGAAATCTTAGAGGCGGTTGATGGTTCAGACTGTTTGCACAAGGTTGTCGAGTTTTATCCTGATCTGATTTTAATCGACTTAGTGATGCCAAGGATGGATGGATTGGAAACCACCCGGCGAATGCTAAAGTTACCCCAACTTCAGGATCGGGATATCGTCGCGATCGCGCTTTCTGCGAGTGTCTACCCCCAAATTCAGCAGGAGAGCCTCGCCGCCGGCTGTCGGGGTTTCCTCCCCAAGCCTGTGGAAACCCAGCAACTTCTCGACGCGATCGCGTTACATTTAGGGCTCGAATGGATTTATTCCCAAGCGCAATCCCCCTCCCTCACTGAGTCAGCTAACTTCACCCAGATGCCGATTAGTTGCCTACCCCCTTCAGAAATAACGGCGTTAGCTGATTTGGTTAAAATGGGAGATATCCAAGGCATTATCGAACGCGCTGAATCTCTTGCCCAACATAATTCACAATTTGAACCATTGACAACCCAACTTTGTCAGTTAGCGAGGGAGTTTAAATTAAAACAACTTCGCCAACTGATTCAAGATTATCTCATTGATTGTTGATTTGTTATTAGCGAAGTGATTGTACTCCTTCTCCTCGAAGCCAGTTACATTGTTCAACCAATCACGGATTACTCCTATATTCATCCGTTGCCTTCTGATGCCTTATCCATTGCCATATTTATTAACCTATTGGTTCCCTGATTCATAATCATCATTTATTATGACCGTTCCAGTTCCGGATCAAAGTAAACTACTTATTGTCGATGATAACCCAACCAATTTAGGGTTCCTCTTCGAGTATTTAACCAAATCTGGCTTCAAAGTATTAGTGGCGTTGGATGGGGAAAGTGCGATTGAACAAGTGAAATATGCCCAGCCCGATCTGATTTTGTTGGACGTCATGATGCCAGGAGTCGATGGATTTACAACCTGCAAACGCCTCAAAGCCGATCCATCGACCCAAGATATTCCCCTAATTTTTATGACCGCTCTTTCCGATACGGTTGATAAAGTCCAAGGCTTTAAAATTGGTGCGGTTGATTATATTACGAAACCCCTACAACCTGAAGAAGTGTTGTGTCGAATCCAAACTCACCTCACGTTGAGAAATCTGCAAAAGCAACTGATTACCCAAAATAAAACATTATTCCAGTTAAAAGAGAAAGAACAGCAAAGAGCATTAGAACTTGAACAGACATTAATAAAACTACAACAAACCCAACTCCAACTCATTCAATCCGAAAAAATGTCAAGCTTGGGTCGGATGGTTGCTGGGATTGCTCATGAAATCAATAATCCTTTAAATTTTATCTACAGCAATGTTTCGATTACCAAAGACTATATTAAAGACCTATTCCACTTAATTCATTCCTATCAACGTAACTACAGTAAGCCGAATGCCGAAATCATCGCAGAAACTGAAGCCATTGACCTGGATTTTTTGGAGTCAGACTTACCTAAAATTCTCAATTCAATGCAGGTGGGAGCTGAACGCATTTGTCAGATTATTCTTTTATTGCGAAGCTTTTCCCATTTGGATGAATCTGATTTCAAGTTAACGGATATTCATCAAGGAATCAATAATACACTATTTTTGTTGCAGCACAATTTTAAGCCTCAGTCAGGACGACCCGCCATTCGAGTGATTAAGGACTATAGCAATTTGCCTAAAGTTTGGTGTTATGGCGGTCAGCTCAACCAAGTATTTACGAATATTCTCACTAATGCCATTGAAGCCATTGATCAGGAGACAGAGAGATGGAAAGTAGCCAATGATAGTTTGGCAATCAATCCTCCCAAACCCGTGATTCGGATTTGTACGCAAGTGAAAGACAACACCAGTGTGCTTGTTAGAATTGCTGATAATGGTTCGGGGATGGATGATGATGTAAAACGCCGACTCTTTGATCCCTTTTTTACAACAAAGCCAGTGGGTTCTGGAACAGGTTTAGGTTTAGCCATTAGCTATCAGATTATTGTGGAAAGGCATAAGGGTCAATTACAGGTGAATAGTAAACTGGGGAAAGGAACAGAATTTTTTATAGAGATTCCCCTAAGTTTAACAGAGGATTATAAACGAGAAATGCTGGATAATTAAAGCTTTGGTATGGTAGCATTGCCTGTATTTTATTCCCTATTTCCTGTTCCTCAATCTCTAGTTGACGGGTATACCGATAATTTATCAATAAAACCCGCCCTCTTGTCGTTTACAGTTGAGCCAAATGACAAATGACAACAAATTAGGCTGTCTTGAAAAACCGGATAATTTCCCGAACGTGATCCAGGAATTGACTGTCTGTGGTTAATTGAGCGATCGCTTGTTGGGCTTCCCGCGCTAAACGCTTGTGTTCAGCCTCATTCTGGGCTTCGAGTTGATCTAAAGAAGCACCCAGACGGGCGACATCTTTGCGCGTTTGTTCCCAGTTACGATTCTGCTTCGCCACCCAAGAATGATCATTTTGGGGATCGAGTTGGGGTTGTATCTGGTCAATATTCTGTTCTAAAATCATCACGCGATCGCGCAATTGATAAACATCCTCGCGGGGATACTTAAATTCTTGGCGAATCATCGCTAAACGGGTGGCTAAATATTCGTAGAGTCGGATCGCTGGACGTAAAACGGTTAACAACAATGCCGCACCAGAACTAATATAACCCACCGCACTAATTCCCGTAGCCGCTAGGGTGTAAAGTCCGAGAGTAGATAGAATATGTAAAGCAATGGCAACAGTGAGCGATCGCGTTGCCACAACTTTGGCATAATTAACTTGTTTGGCGTCTATCTCAATCCCTTTTTCCGCCGATTGCTCCGCATCTACCAAAACAGACTTGGCTTCAAAGTAGACATTCCAGGGAACTGTCACAACCACCAACAGCCACCAAAAGCTAGCAACTCCAATCACCCAATCCAGAAAATGACCCGCACTGATATGCAACCATTGCAGTATGCCAAATAGGAGTAGGGTAATGATTCCCAAGGCGGCACTCCATCCGATAAAGTTAAAGAACATACCTATAACCTGCAAATGTGAAACCTTTTCCCCGATCATGCTTAGGGATTCCCGGGACAGGGGTTGAGCTTGTGATAGTTTCTGTTGTTTCACAACCGTTGAACTCTCTTGTTCATTGTTAAGAGATATTAAGGATACGCCAAATTTTGGGGAATCTGGGAAACTTTTACATAGCAGAGTCATCACAGACGTTGTGCATAGAAAACTGGTTGAAGGACTACACACCTAAAAGGATTGAAGCGGAACAGATGAGAAAGCGTGCATTTTTCACACAAGTAGCCACCCTAGCCACGATCGCCCTATCTAGCCTAATCGCCAATAAATCAGTCGCGGCGACATTTGAGCAAATTCCGGTTGAACAAAATAAATTTATTGCTATTGCTGCACCCTTTGGCGAGAGTTCCCATCAACTGCTGATTATTGAACAAAAAAGTAATGCGCGGGATTGTTGGAGTGAAAGTGGGAGTAATCCCGTTATCGTCGATCCACTATTATTGAACTTTGACTTTACTGGAATTTGCGGACGTAGCACGGATAGTAATGGGTATTCGATCCGCGTGGCGGGTCAAGATTTGGGATTAGATTATCTGTTAAGAATCGTCAGACGCGATGGCGAATTGTTACTGGTGGGGACGAATAGCCGCGATCGCAATGCACCAGATATTGTGGTGGGTAGAACCCAAGGGTTAGCCAATGGGTTTGTCAAGATACTCTTAGAACCCGGTTGGGAATTTGCCCGACGTTCCTATCAAGGTAAAGCTTTGGGTCATATTTATCTGGCAAATAGTCAATCCTTAAGTAGTATTGGTACAGGATCGGGTTCGGGTACAGGTTCCAACCCAGGTTCGGGTTCGGGTACAGGTTCTAATCCAGGTTCGGGTTCGGGTACAGGTTCCGGTTCTGGCGGCGGTACAATGGTGACATTTCCAGATATTGCCAATGATATTTATGCCAATGAAATTCAGCAAGCCGTGGCAATGGGATTTATCGCTGGATTTAGAGAGGATAACACGTTCAGACCGCAAGCGGTTTTAACCCGTGAACAATTGGTTTCGATTATTTTTGAAGCCATGAATCAACTCCCCAACGCCAATCTACAACTTCCGACTCAAGTCTTATCTCGTCCTTATCCCGATGTTGATCCATCCCGGTGGAGTGCAGCAAAGATTCAATGGGCGCGGGATAATAATATCATCAGTGGCTATGCCGATGGGCGATTTCGACCCACACAACCCGTGACTCGTGCTGAACTGATGGCAATGGAACGGCGGGCGGCGGAGTTTGCTTTAAGCCTTCAAGGTCAGCAACCGACGCTTACGGGGAATCAGTCTGCTTTAGAGTTTAATGATACTCAAGGTCATTGGGCAGATGCGCTAATTACCCAAATGTCTGCCTATTGCCGAGTTGCGTCTCCTTTGAATGAAAGGGGGAATGCTTTTTCTCCAAATAGCCAAGCCCAACGGAATTATGCGGCGGCGGCTACGGTGCGAATGCTCAATTGTGTTAAATAATTTGTCTGATATCATTATTGCCTGTTCCCTATTGCCTATGTCTAATAAAACCCTGGGTTTAGATACCCAACTCTACAAATATTTGTTATCGGTTTCATGGCGAGAACCCGATATCCTGCAAAAATTACGGCAAGAAACTGCCACCCATCCGGATAGCACAATGCAAATAGCCCCGGAACAAGGGCAGTTTATGGCGTTGTTGGTTCAGCTTATGGGTGCCAAGAAAACCTTAGAAATTGGCGTATTTACAGGCTATAGTGCTTTAGCCGTAGCATTAGCGCTACCAGAGGATGGCAAAATTGTCGCCTGTGATGTGAGTGAAGACTATACAGCTATTGCCCGCCGATACTGGGACGCAGCCGGAGTATCTGATAAAATAGATTTGCGATTAGCGCCTGCTTTAGAGACATTAGACGACTTATTGGCAGCAGGGCAAGCTGGAAGTTTTGATTTTGCTTTTATTGATGCCGATAAAGTAAATTATCTGGCATACTATGAGCGATCGCGGCAATTAATTCGTCCGGGTGGTTTAATTGCCATTGATAATGTCTTGTGGGGGGGGCGAGTGGCTGATTCTCAGGTTCAAGATAAAAATACAGCCGCGATTCGGGCATTTAACCAAGCCATCAGTCAAGATGAAGGGGTTATCTTGAGTTTAGTCCCCATTGCTGATGGACTGACTTTGGCATTGAAGCGGCGTTAGATCCGCCAAGACTGTTAGGACAGATCATTTATGTAGAGACGTTGCATGCCACGTCTCTACTCAAGACAAATGATGACCTATAATTATGCCGACTGCTTTAGGAACGATAACTGATGGTTAATGCAGCAAGTGATAATAAATCCCCGGAACATCTGGTGATTATCGGCGGTGGGTTTGGCGGACTTTATGCCGCCCAGTCGCTGGGGAGGGCGTCGGTTCGGGTAACGTTAATTGATAAACGTAATTTTCATTTATTTCAGCCTCTATTGTACCAAATAAACTACTCAGGCTTGCCTAACGGCTGAAGCCTGAGTTTTCAGTAGCCCTGAAGTCATCAAACAAGTTAAGCTGAACGTATCTCTGTGTTCTGTTTAACTTGCACGATAACCCCGTGCCTCCAGGCTGGTTTATAGACAGCCCCACAAGTGCGATGTTGTTGGCTCCATTGAAATCAGCATCTCCACACCATCCGCAATGACCACATTTGAAAATCTTGCCACTGCGATAAGACTTGCCCTTTACAGGGTGAATGTGCAGACAATTGTTGCACATTTGGGAGGTATAGGCAGGGGGGATTGGGATAACTTGAACACCAGCACTCCTGCTTTTGTACTCAATGAACATTCGCAGTTGATAAAATGCCCACGAATTCGAGCGTCTGCGTTCTGTCTTGCTTCTTGGTTGCTGGTTGGTTCTTTCCCTAATTCCCGTAAGGTCTTCTATAGCAATTGAGGCACTTAACTCAACTGCCCGTTTAACCACCGATTTAGAAATGTTGTGATTGAGCCATTGTTGATAGCGCTTTTCCCTTCCCGACAGCCGTTTCAAGATTTCTCGACATCTACGCCGAGTCGTCCTCGTGCCTTTCGGGGCTTTATTCTGGAGAGATGCTCTAACTTGGGAAAACTTATCTCTGACCTGTTGGATGTCTGTACCGTCCCACTTCTGGCCAACGGAAGTTACCGCAATATCGCGTCGTCCCAAGTCAATGCCAAGAGTCTTCTTGGTGTCGGTTGGTTCGGGTGCCAGGTTCTTAATCTGAATGTGCAGGTAGTAGTGACCATCACCGTGTCTGCATAGCTGAGCCGAAGTTGGATTTCTCCCTTTAAGTTTTCCTCTTTGGTAATTCCCCGCCTTCAGTTCAATTCGTTCTCTGCCGTGAATGGTAGCAAGGCTTATTGTCCAGTCTTGTTCTCTGAATCGAAACAAGTCTTTATCACAGTCCATGCTACTTGGCGCAAAACCCTTAATAGGCTTACCTTTGTGTTTGGCAACCTTGCGGTTAGCGGCAACTCTCGCACAAGCCCTGACTGCCATGTTTGCCACCAAATTAAACTTCTCCTTGATGGTTTGGTAAACCAGAGACTGGATAGCAATTTTGTTGGTTAGCTTAGGATCTGTGTTTTCGTTCACATAGTTACAAGCGTCCGCAAACGCCTGAAGGGTTGCCTCTAAGAAGGCAACTTGTTCAAGCGTTGGTTGGAGTTTTACAACTATCGTGAGAACTTGTTTCATAGCTAAATTATACGACCTAGTGGGACAGGGATTGAAAATACTTCGGGGATTGACCCCTCGTATTTTCCGCTATCCCCCTACCCCTTACTTCGTTGAAGGGGTAGCCCCTCGCGATTCAGGTGGCTACAGGTGGTTTATCCCCTGGAGATATTTCTTCTCCCCTACGCGCCGTACTTAAGCGTCAGAAAAATACTCAGGTATTGATGGGAGAGGTGATAGATATCAATCCCCAGGATTGCTTGATTAAACTTAAAGATGGTAACACGATTAAGTATGATACCTTAATTGTGGCGACAGGTGTAAGTCATCACTATTTCGGCAATGATCAATGGGCAGAGAAAGCGCCCGGATTGAAAACCATTGAAGATGCTTTAGAAATGCGGCGGCGCATCTTACTGGCATTTGAAAGGGCAGAAAAAGAAACCAATCGAGATCAACGTCGGGCGTGGTTAACCTTTGTGATTGTCGGCGGTGGACCGACAGGGGTAGAATTGGCAGGGGCATTAGCCGAACTTGCTCATACGACGTTACACCAAGATTTCCGCCACATTGACACAAAAGAAACTAAGATTATTTTATTAGAAGGGATGGATCGAGTTTTGCCTCCCTATCCGCCTCAGTTGTCCGCCGAAGCACAAGGGGAACTTGAGCATTTAGGCGTTCAGGTACAGACGAAGACACTGGTTACGAATATAGACGAGGATCAGGTAACAATTCGGACTGGCGATCGCACAGAACAGATTACCGCAAAAACCATCCTCTGGGCAGCCGGGATGAAAGCCTCCCCAATAGGAGAGGTGCTGGCTAAGGCTACAGAAGCAACGTGCGATCGCGCCGGACGAGTGATTGTTAATCCTGATCTCACTGTACCAGGATATGGCAATATTTTTGTCATTGGTGACTTAGCCAATTTCCCCCACCAATACGACGATGGCAAACCCTTACCCGGTGTCGCCCCCGTTGCCATGCAAGAGGGACAATATGTGGCTTCTTTAATTCAGAAACGCCTCAAAGGAGAAGCATTACCCCCGTTTCATTATACAGACTACGGCAATTTAGCCGTGATTGGACGCAATGCGGCTGTGGTGAATCTAGGTTTTATACAATTTTCCGGATTTTTGGCGTGGTTAGCCTGGATTTTTGTTCATATCTTTTTCCTGATTGAATTTGATAATAAAATTATCGTCATGGTGCAATGGGCATGGGGATATTTCACCCGTAACCGTGGCGCTAGGTTGATTACTAATTCAGAGGATTAGTTGGCTACTCTTACTTCAATCTATCGGGGCGCACGTAGCCTGTGCCCTATCGATGTGTACCAAGACAATAACATCGGGGTATTATGCGCCTTCTGATTAGGATAAGAGCGATCGCACTATTTTCCTGGTATACTTTTAAAATGGAAAAATATGTGCGCCTGTAGATAGGGTTTCGCTGTTTAAAACTGGCAACGGATACAGGCTACAGAGAAAAGAAGGGATGCATGTAATCAGTAAAGTCAAATTACGGGAATTCTGGGTAGAACACGCTGATTCTGAAGATGCTCTCAATGACTGGTATAACTTTGCATCTAAAGCGAAGTGGTCGAATTTATTAGATGTTCAGAAAAAGTATCCCAAGGCAGAAGCGGTTGGTAATTTTACTGTGTTCAACATCAAAGGTAATAACTATCGGTTGATTGTGGATATTAAATATTCCAGGCAGACAATTTTTATTAAATATATTATGACTCATGCTGAATACGATAAGGAAAGGTGGAAAAATGATCCCTACTTCTAGTGAAAAAACCTATGCTGACTTACTAATTCAGTATCAGCCTAAGCTCATTAACACAGAGGCGGAGTATCAGAGAGCCTTGAGTGTAGTAGAGGGGATGATGTCGGGTGAGTTGACGGAAGCGGAAACGATGCTTTTTGATTTGTTAGTTTTTCTGATTGAGACTTACGAGGCTCAACATTATCCGATGGGTAAGTCTACTCTTGTCGCTACAATGGAGTCCCTAATGCACGAGTTTGATGTGCAACCTGCTACTTTGGTGGAGATTTTTGGTTCTCTTGAGCTTGTCAGGGAGATTGTTAATGGTGAAAGGGGCATTAGCAAATTTCAAGCTGAGTCTCTAGCTAAGTTGTTTAATGATTTGAGTCCTGGACTTTCCCTGACGGCTAAAGACTTTGGCAAATAAGCCAATGATACCAGGAACGGAATCCAACTTACAAGATAGGCGATCGCATTCCTCAGTCAGGGCGGGTTTAGTTACATCTGGGTAAAGGAAGAAACGATAGTAGTGAAACCCGCCCCTACAAAAATGCCCTCTTTCTGACGTGAATGGTTAAGATTAAAAATTTTATTACCATGGACTTCCCACTAAGGTAAAAGCACTCCAATAATACGGATGAGTTAATTCCTTATCTGGCAAATTAGCTAATTCTGGCGGTAAGGTAATGCGACGATTTGGTGTGATCAAGTAACCCCCTTCCAATCGCACTTGTCCCCGAGTCATGGCTAATTGTGCCTGTCGCAATGCCTCTGATTTCAGAGACGCTTGCTGTAATTGTTCATAGAAGTTAATCATTAACCCTAAAGTACCTTCATCACTGACATACCATAAACTTCCCAGGGCGGATTTAACCCCAGCTTGTACCGCTAACCCTGTAAATCCTAACTCCGCCTCTTCATCCCCTAAAGCCGTCCGACAGGCACTTAATACCATCAGTTCAACGGTGGGGTCATGTAATCCCAACTGGCGGATATCACTCAGTTTAAGTTTACTATCCCAAAACTGAATATAGGAAGAATTTGGCTTACCGGGTTTAAATTCGCCATGGGTAGCTAAATGGATGATACCAAAGGGATGGGATGCCCGCGCTGTTTTCAAATTGGCGGCGGTAAAGGTTTCATTGAGGAACGATTCACCCTGCCATAATTGAGTCGCGATCGCGGATAATTCAGTAGGTACAGCCGGTAATGGGTTTTGATCCGTAAATTGGGACGCACCCATGGCTAAAACCTGCAAATTTCTCACATCTCGATAGCGGGTATCGGTGAGAGAAAGGCTGGGCATGAAACCGATACTATATTCTTCAATTATAAATTTTTCCCCATCATGCAAAACCGCCAGGGGTAGGGAACGCAATCCCTGATCCATAATGAAGGCGAGATTATTAATTTCTTGCGTCTTTAATTCTGTTTCTAAGGGGGCAATTAACCACTGATAAAGCTGTTGGGCATAACTTTCATAGGGAAGAGGGATGTGAGTATCGGTAACGGCGCGACGTAATTCGTTGGCGGTATCCATTACTTTTTCGCGGGTTGCACCGGGTATAGTGCGGCGTATGAGTTGCCCATTCGCAGTAACGAGGATAACTTCAAGTTTATCACTATTTCGTGAGGGAGATGCATCAGTTGAGAATTGACTATCTTGACTGGCAATTGTAGTGGGTACAAAAATGGCGTAGATAAGCGCAGGTTTCGCCCCTGTAGCTTGTTCGATACGATGTAGAGTTTCCCGGGCATCTGCGAGAGTCAGAATGGAAATATCCTTGAGTTCCAAATAGGTTTCATAGTCGCGAGTTAATGATTCTTCCCATTTGGCAACTTGGGTATCAACTTCAACTAGGGGAAGTTTGCCGAGTTCGTCTTCGTCGGTGTAGAAAGGGGTTTCAGTGACAGGTTTAAGTAAATTAACAGGATTGATAGGAGGATTCGTTTCATCTGTATTCGGAATCGGTTGAGGCGTTGAAATCGGTGGGGAATCAACGCTGATAATCTGAATATTACCTACCTTCTGAGTAAACAGAAAGGATTGAGTTGGGGAAATAGTGAAATCGCCACTGGTAATCGTTCCCCTGGTTCCATTGGTTGTCCCATCACCCACGATAAAGGGAGTGACACCATCTCCACCATGTCTGAGCGTGATAGAATTTCCACCCAATCCCCCAGCCGTAGAGATGCTAGCGTTAATCCCATCCCGGTCAATAAATGTTCCCGTGGCGCGGAAAAATTGACCAGCAGTACTATCAACTTTACCCCCTTGACCATTATTTCCCCCTTGAGCGTTGATAAAGGTAACTTGGATATCACCAATGGGGTCTAAAGTAACATTACCACCATCGCTGATAGTACCACTGCTATTAATTTTTCCCGTTGTAATTGCCGTCGCCGCATCAATTAAAATATCACCGCCACTGAATCCAGAACTGTTGAGATCATTCGTGATAATTTCTCCATCACGGCTGGTTAAAGTGATGGTTGCACCTTGACCATTTCCACCGGAACTGCTGTCAATATTGCCTGTGGTAATATCCCGAACAGCAGTTAGAGTAATCGCTCCCCCATTGCTGGTTTGATCATGACTATCAAGGATTCCAGCACGGGTATTAATCGAACCATTACTTGTTAGGGTAATCCTACGACCTGGATTGATAATAGTACCCGTGGTGACACTTTGATTAGCTTGTAGCGTAATCGTGGCATCCTGAGTGCCAGTCAGGGTAAAACCTGTGGTATCAATTGCCCCTGAACCAACTAGCGATCGCAAAATTACGGGGACTTTAAACGTGATATCATCTGTCAATGTAATTGTACCCTGATTATCTTCCCCACCAATCACAAGTTGCTCAAATCCCTCTTGGAATAAATTCAGTTTATCGCTATCCAGATTCCAGGTATTCCTATTACTATTGGTTGTATCTCCAATGGTTATATTTACAGTCGGGTCAAGGGGGGATAACACCACCGTTCCTGTCCCTTGAATTTGTGGCGTTTGCGGGATATTTGGAGTATCCACTACCCGAATCTGATCCGCGATCAAGGTTGTTGTACTCTCTCCCGTTCCTCTGGCTTGAATAAAACCATCTTGCACATTAATCCCGGCTGCACCATTAGCACCGATTCCCTCCAGGGTTAGAGTTCCGTCGGCGGTTGTCTCCACACCACCCCCTCTTAAATCAATGCCATAGTTATTTTCTCCTGTTCCCTTACCCACACCGACTAGAGTAATCGCACCATCCCTCGCCGTAATCCGAGAGGGATTATTTTCACCCAATTCCTGAACCCTAATCCCATGATTTTCTGTTATTCCCGCGCCAGCAATTCCCTCAATCGTAATAGTTCCCTTTCCTGTCACCTCAACAATAGAACCCCGAAACAGTTCAACCCCATGGTTAAATTGATCCGGTCCAGTTCCCGCCTCACCAACAAACTGAATATCCCCATCTTTGCTACTAACTAAACCACCTAAATCAAGTTTTATCCCTTGACTACCATGTAACGTTCCGTCTCCTCCATTCCCTCCAGTTCCCTCAACAATAATCATTCCTGTTCCTGTTGACTGGACACTTCCCCCCTGACCACCAATAGAAACCCCATAATGTAAACCATTGTCTCCAGAACCCCCAGTACCGATGAGATGAATAGTGCCATCTTGGGAAGATACTGTAGCGTTTTCAATCGAGATTCCCCGATTACCTCGATTATTATCTTCGCTGAAATTTCCGCCGCTTCCTCCTGTACCGTTTAAAGTAATTATTCCTTGTCCAATCGCTTCGACACGGCTTCCCTGACTAATTTGGATACCAGGAATATTTGAGGTAGTATTCTCTTCGGTTCCGCCAATTCCCAAGATCGAAATATGACCTGTACCTGACTCAACTTTTCCTGACGCGATCGCAACCCCAACCTGACTTGGTATAATCCTCCCAGAATCCGTCTGTATCTCTCCCGATGCAGTTACCTCTACCCCAGTTTCCACAATATTGCCTGAACCCGTTAACAACGCGGCTAAATCCAGAGGATTTTTGGGTAACGCTAACCCCCCATTATTCCTCGGTAACTCCACCTCGAAACTTAACACTTGTCCCGGTTGGGAGATTTTCACCAAACGAGAATTCGGCACCGCCGCGATTGTAATCGTTCCCCCGGATGCTGTCAGCTCTCCCGTATTCACAACTTGTCCACCCAGTAGCGCTAAATCCCGTCCGGGTTCAACCGCCAATTCACCCCCATTAATAATTATTCCCCCTTGGGATAAGTCAAAGGCAAATTGACTGGGGTCTCCGACAAACTGCTGATAATTATTGTTACTAAATGCATTAAACCAGTTATTCCCAAACCCAATTCCTGTCGCCGTCGTTGCCGTAAAGTCAGCCGGAACATTGAGTTGAGCATCAGACCCAAAAACAATTCCCGCCGGATTCATTAAATATAAGTTTGCCGTTCCCCCAGTCATCTGAATCAACCCGTTAATAATGGAGGAATTTTCCCCCATCACTCGTCCCAGAATATTTCTCATGTTTGGAGTTGCCAGAAAATTAGCAATTTGACCCGAATCAATGCCAAACTCTTGGAAACTGTGGAATAAATTTGTCTCATCACTTGACAAACTGCCACCTTGAATATCAAACTGATTGCCATTTTGAGTGACAGTTGTTCCTGTATCGTCTGAGGCGGGGATAATCGATTGAGCCAAAACTGGAGCAGCCGTTACTAGGCGTAGAGTTCCAGCTAAGAGAGTAAACAGTCCGGTCAAGCACCACTGAGCAGATTTCATCAGGTGAATTTCCTGGCACAAACAGACTGAATTTTATCTTAGTGTTCTTGTTTATTTTTTCTCTAGCAACAAAAATTTAAATGAGTTTAATTTTCTACTATCTATTGTCATACTTATTCCCTAATCACTCAAAACCGCTAAATGCAAAATCCCATCGCCCTGATTCACCAATGGATTCTGCGTGTGACCAATAACTAAGCCATCAAAGGGTGCATAAGCTTTAGTGCTATTCTCACCAAAGGCATCAGAAATAATACATAAAATTTGCTTTTTGTCAACTCGCTGACCTAATCGAACATTAAGACGCAAAATCCCACTACGGGGCGCTCGTACCCACTTAGTTTCCTTAACTTCTAATGATGGGTGCAAAGAATGAGGAAACGCCAACTCAATCATATTTAACCCCACCATCATCCGTAGGATACCGTCTACACCGATTGCGATCGCATCCGGGTCAAATCGCAACGCCTCACCCCCCTCATACACAAGGATCGGGATACCTCGTTTTGTCGCCGCTTGGCGCAAAGATCCATCACGCATTGTTGAATGCATCAGCAGGGGTGCAGCAAAAGCTTTAGCACAGTAATAAGTATCTGGGTCATCCAAATTCGCCCGAATTTGCGGTAAATTCGTGCGATGTTGAGCCGCCGTGTGCAAGTCAATCCCATGGGTACAGCGACTCACTACTTCAGTCATAAACAAATCCGCCAAACGAGAGGCTAAAGAACCACGAGAGGAACCAGGAAACGAACGATTTAAATCTCTGCGATCGGGCAAATAACGCGATTGTTCAATAAAGCCAAAAACATTAACAATTGGCACCGCAATCAGGATACCCTGAAGCTGAGACGGATTAATCCGTTCTAAGACTTGGCGAATAATTTCCACCCCATTAATTTCATCGCCATGAATCGCCGCACTAATCCACAGTCGTGGTCCAGCCTCAACGCCATTAATCACAGTAACCGGTAGCGAGAGCAGCGTTTGCGTCGGTAGGCGGGCGACCGGAATTTCTGTGCGTTTCCGTTCTCCGGGTGCAACACTAATCCCACCAATTGTTATAGTTTCATGATTCACAGTTCAATGTAGAGACGTGCCATGGCGCGTCTTTAGTTTTGAATTTTGAGTGTGTAGGGGCGGGTTTTACCGATAACGTTTAGGAGAAAACCCCTAACTTAACTAAACCCGCCCTGACTAAGGTTTGAGTTCTAGAATTCACTATTGCCTGTTCCCTGTTCCCTGTTCCCTAAGATTAATACTGAATGCGATCGCGCGTTTTTCCTGATGCTGCATTTTTTTGCAAAAATTCAATAATTTTCCCCGCCACATCCACACCCGTAGCGTTTTCAATTCCTTCTAAACCAGGGGATGAGTTAACTTCCATCACCACCGGACCATGATTAGAGCGCAACAAATCCACACCAGCGACTCTCAATCCCATCGCTTTCGCCGCCCGTACCGCCGTACTCCGTTCCTCTGGAGTTAACTTAATTTTTTCAGCATTACCGCCCCGATGCAGATTAGAACGAAATTCGCCCGGTGCGCCTTGTCGCTTCATCGACGCCACAACTTTGTTATCAATCACAAAGCAGCGAATATCCATACCCCCAGCTTCTTTAATAAACTCCTGCACCAAAATATTGGCATCTAAACCGCGAAACGCTTCAATCACCGACTTCGCCGCTTGATGAGTTTCTGCCAAAACCACACCAATCCCTTGAGTCCCTTCGAGCAATTTAATCACCAGAGGCGCACCGCCAACGATGTCAATTAACCCATCAATATCTTGAGTGGAGTGAGCAAACCCAGTCACCGGAAGTCCCACACCTTCACGGGAGAGAATCTGAAGACAGCGTAACTTATCGCGGGAACGAGAAATGGCTTGGGATTCATTCGCCGTAAACACACCCATCACTTCAAATTGGCGCACCACAGCCGTCCCATAGAACGTCTTAGACGCACCGATGCGGGGAATAATCGCATCCAACTGTTCCAAAACTTGCCCTTGATACACAACTTTTGGCTTATGAGACGTAATATTCATATAACAGCGCAGGTAATTAATCACCCGCATGTCATGACCCCGCGCTTCCCCCGCTTCCTTGAGGCGTCGCGTGGAATATAGCGAAGCATCCTGGGACAAGATAGCTATTTTCATACCAGAACTATAGAGTCGTTTGCTTAACTTTGCGCTTCCCGGTTGAACTTTGGACAAAAGACCGACCCGCATCGACTAAAAAACGTTTGCGGATAGCTTGACGCCCTAACAGCATCCGGAATCCCATGACATCTCGGTTGGTCAGAGTGAGTTCAATCAACCAGCGCTCCCCGTTTAGTTCTACCATAGTTTGGATGACGGGTCGTAACTGGGCGTGACCCCCAGAATTGCGAACCTGTCGCTGGTCAATCAGTTCAGCTTCGGCACAGACAGTGCGATGATTATCCCGTTGGTAGGGATGGACTTTGAACCGAACCCTGGTTTTGCCATCCCGTGAGAAGGTTTCTACATCAAAAGCGTGTAAGGCGGAGGAACGCGCTCCGGTATCAATTTTAGCTTTGATCTGGGAAATTCCTAAATTAGGCAAGGCAACTCGTTCCCGCCAGCCGATAATAGATAAGGACTTGGACATAAATTTTGTTCACACTTGCTGGAATAGGGAAAACACTTACGTTTTATTGGCGGTGCTGGCAATACCTGTAGGGGCACGGCAATGCCTGTAGGGGCACGGCAATGCCATGCCCCTACTATTGTGTTCTACAACGCCGCCTATCGCCAAAAGAAGCTAAAATTCCCTTGACGAGTCTCAAGGATAAAGCAAAACCATGTCAAATGCATCTCCCATCCCCGTTGTTGTCAACGGTGCGGCGGGTAAAATGGGTCGTGAAGTGATTAAGGCAATCAGTCAAGCCGAAGATATGACCTTAATTGGTGCTGTCGATAGCAACCCGCACTATATGGGTCAAGATGTTGGGGAAGTCGCGGGTTGTGGTGCATTGGAAATTCCCATTCTGAACGACCTGCAAGCAACCCTAGTCATGGCGACTCAGGAAAAAGTGCAGGGGGTGATGGTGGATTTTACCCACCCTGACAGCGTTTATGAGAATGTCCGCACCGCGATTGCTTATGGGGTTCGTCCGGTTGTCGGCACAACTGGACTCACGAGTGATCAAATCCAAGACTTGGGTGAGTTTGCCGAAAAAGCCACCACAGGTGCCTTAATTATTCCCAATTTTTCCATTGGTATGGTCTTATTGCAACAAGCCGCCATCCAAGCCTCCCACTACTTTGACCACGTTGAAATTATCGAACTCCACCACAATCAAAAAGCTGACGCCCCAAGCGGTACAGCGATTCAAACCGCTCAACAATTAGCCGGATTGGGCAAAACCTATAATCCAGCTACGGTAGAAGAAACGGAAAAATTAGCCGGGGCTAGGGGTAGTGTCGCCAATGACAACATTCGCATTCACAGTGTCCGCTTACCCGGTTTAATCGCTCACCAAGAAGTTATCTTTGGTGCTACTGGTCAAATCTACACCCTGCGTCATGATACCAGCGATCGCTCTTGTTATATGCCAGGAGTCTTGCTTGCCATTCGCAAGGTAACTCAGCTCAAATCTCTCATCTACGGATTAGATAAAATATTGTAATGTTATTCGTCATTCGTCCTTTGTCATATTTGCTCTCGAAAAGAAGCACGCTACGTCTTTTGTTTTTTCCTAGTCTTCAATGTGACTCAATGACCAATGACCAATGACCAATGACCAATGACCAATGACCAATGACCAATGACCAATGACTAAAACCCATGCTAGTACCACTTACCCGCCAGACCTTTGAGCAAATCATTCCCTTGATTGCGACAGCTCCCCAGTATTCTTACTACTGGGGTAAGTTCCCAGAGTTTTTAAGGCGACTGCTGATTTCGGTTGTCGCTGTAGTCGTCGTATTGCTCTTAGGACTCTTTTTGGGTGAGGGGTTTGATCCCTTACGCTTTCTCTTAGTTATTATCACTGGGTTGTACTGGTTTTGGAGCCCTGTCTATTGGGCAAGTCGGCGTAATCTGGAGGTACGTCGCTATAAATATAGCGGCTTCTGGCAAGGTCGAGTATTGGATGTATTTGTCACCGAAGAATTGATTGGTACTGAAGAAAATGTCAACAATCGGGGTGAGTTGGTGATTGTGGAAAATCGGGAGCGATGCCTTAATCTAGAAGTCGGTGACGAGACTGGATTTACCACGCTTCTACAAGTCCCTCTACGCCGCACTCACAAAGGCATTGTTCCCGGTCAAATTGCCCAGATGGTGGTGATGTCTAATCAGCCTGATTTATCCCGTATTACCAAAAGCAGTGATATTTATATTCCTCGTTTGAATATCTGGGTAAGTGACTATCCTTACTTACAGCATGATGTGTTTAACCAGGTTAGTCGCAAGTTAACTCAAGCCGAGGAGGATGATTATCCAGCTAAGCGTGTGGTTAAGACTCGCCGTCGCCGACGTTGAGGGGATGGGGGAGCCGGGGAAGCTGGGGAAGTAGGCTGCATTAGTCAGGGCGGGTGCGAGTTACATCTGGGTAAGGAAAGAAACGATAGCAGTAAAACCCGCCCCTACACACAACTCAACACCATGCAATCGAGGGTCGCGAAGGGTCAAAACTTCCCTACGCTCGCGCACCAAAATTCAACTGACACCCGCACTATCCTGCCCATACGCCTGCCATGCTAAGTCTACCAGTCCATTAACAATAGCCGCCCCCACAACCGATGAACCTTTGCGCCCTTCTATGCGAATATGAGGCACTAAGGAATCTTCGAGTCGGGATTTAGCAACATCCACCTCAACAAATCCTGAAGGCGTACCAATAACAAGTGCGGGGCGGATTTCCTCAGCCTCGATCAATTCCACCAAAGCCGTTAGCGCCGTTTGCGCTTGACCCACGACAAAAATCCCCTCTGGGTAGCGTCTGGCTAGGGTTTGAATTCCCCAAGCCGCCTTCGTCTTTTCTTTTTGCGGGCGCGTGATGGCTTCCATGCTGCAATAGACGGGATTGGCAAAGGTTTCTTGGATGTGAGGCGTAATTCCCACCTGTACCATCGGCACATCAACCACAATCGTAGTACGAGCCGCTAGCGCCGCCGCACCGGCTTGTAAGGCACGTTCGGAAAAGCGAATCAGCTTTTGATACTCAAAGTCGGCTGTTGCATAAATCACCCGGCGCACAATTTCGTACTCGGCGGGTGAAAAGGTATGAGCGCCAATTTCGCGATCGATAATTGCCAAACTTTGAGCATCTGTTCCGTGCCATTCCATGGTGTCTCTCAATGCCAACCCGATTTTTGAGCCGTGACAACTTTAGGGCTGACCCTAAGTCAGCTTCCTAGATAGCTTATCAGACTATTCTGACATTCAGTAGACCGAAAACTTTCGCGATCGCTCAGTTTCATCCCTCGGATAAATCGCGAGGGAGCCTGCACCATCGCTTATCCTGTAAAACTAGCCAACGTGTCACCAGGAGCAATCTGGATGATATTGCCGCTTTCATTTTTTTAGCAGGTATTTTTGCTCAGAAAATAAAGGTTTATAATCGATTGACTAGATATTCAAGACCCATTTATGGCAGCATCATCTTGGCATCAAGGTTGGGACATCACTGACGAGGAACGAGAGGTTTACCGGAAACGTTCTCAGGCGTCGAGTCGAGCCAAAGCCAAAGCTGTTCGGGGTGAGGGACGAACTCCAATTCATCCGATTAACGTACCTAGGCTCAATCCTGACAACTTGATACCACAATTAGCTAAGAACGGTTTGCGATCGCTCTCTTTATTCAGTGGTGGTGGCGGTCTAGATCTGGGCTTTGATCGCGCTGGATTTACCCATGTTGCATCTTACGATATTTTACCTGAATCGGGTGTTACTCTGAAGAACGTTCGACCCGAATGGAAGGTGTTTGCGGGTGAACCTGGGGATGTTACCCAGGTAAACTGGCGACACTATCGAGGCTTGGTTGATATTATTCATGGTGGTCCACCCTGTCAACCCTTTTCTGTAGCCGGTCGTCAGAAAGGGAAAGAAGACAGCCGTGATATGTTTCCAGAATTTATCCGGGCGGTATTAGAAATTGAGCCAATTGCGTTTGTGGCGGAAAATGTCACCGCATTGGTGGGCAAAAAATTCAGTTCCTATCTTAAAGAGGTGATTGAACGTCCCCTGAGTCAAAACTATACACTCATGCGAGTTATCCTCTCAGCGTCATCCTTCGGAATTCCCCAAAAGAGAAAGCGCGTGTTTTTTGTGGGGTTTCGTCAGGAAAAAATGGCGACAACGTATCAGTCTCCTCTCCCCACCCACGCTTGGAATCATTTGCCCACTGATAATGCTAAAACACCTGTTCAACTTGATCTATTTCCGCTTCTAGAGCAGTCTGAAACTTTACAACCTTGTATGGGGGTGCGTGAAGCATTAGGATTACCCGATATCGGATTTGATTCCTTATCTCCTACTATTCGCAGTTCTCTTACAGGTCCCCGTCATACCACGTCCGTATTGAGTAGTGTTTCCGCCCAAAAGATTTGGGAAAAACTACAAATTTGGCCCAATGGAGTCGCTTTAAATCGAGAACAAGCACGTTTATTTGTGCCAGATAATGGTCACTTTAGGTTATCTGTACCTGACTGTGCCATTTTGCAAGGCTTTCCTGAATCTTGGTCATTTAATGGCGCTGTTTATAAAGCCCTTGGTCAAATTGGTAATGCTGTTCCCCCACCAATGGCGTATAAAGTTGCTGTGTCTATTGCTCAAGCTTTATCGTGAAGTGCTTCCGCTACCAGTTCCCGCAGACGTTGAGCATGATTTTCGGTAATCCGTTTCCAATCTCGAAAATAAGACGCCGGAATGTGAGGATTATTTAAGGTTGAACCTCTCTCTATTAAATATTGACATCTATCCTTTAAGATGGAAAGCATTCGTTCAGGTGAATAGCCCTGAAATAAATCCATCTGGTTACGATACTGCTGGATTGTGTACTGTTTCTTTTGTAGACGACGAGCGTCTTCCAGTGTATAAACCTGCTTTTCTCCCAGAATTTCGTAAAGCACATCAATAGTTAGCAATTCAGGTGCAAGTTGAGCGAGTTTATAGTCAGGTAAGATATAAGCTTCTTTTTCGTTAATCCATTTTTCCATGGCTTGGGGAGAACCATAGAGACAATAGTTTAATTTTGTGCCATTTTTATTGTAGAAACAAAATAACCAGTGTTTGCCTTGCCACTTTTGAATATGAGTTGACCCAAAATCACGAACAGTTGTTACAGAAGAACTTGTCGTTGATTTCAATTCAAAGGGGATATAGCGTTCATTGAAATAGAGAACAGCATCTGTACCGCTGCGAGTGGCGTTGGCAGGTTTTTGGAGTTGAAATAGACTAATCAATTCGTTTTCTCGACGATCATCTTGAACCGTCATTTTTGCCCTTGTTCACCTACTGGGAGTTTTCTTGTTGGTTTAGATAAAACTTAAACTTTTCTCGTAATTGTTCAATACTTAAATGCTGTGTCCAATATTCCACCAAGGCGTGACCAAATGCCCAGGCATTGCGATCGGGAGAAGACGAATTATCTAACAATAATGACCAAAGCGATCGCAAGTCCAATTTGATCTGGGTATCCTCTGCATTTAGCAAGGAGAATAAGTCATACGCCATCTGTAATTTACCAATCACTACAGGTAACTGTTCGACGGGAATTTGTTCAGCGAGGGCAAACGCTAACATGGGAGATCCTGTTGTCAATGTGGATACAAACTGTAGCACAGGACTTTTGAGAAACGCCGCTAACCCCTGAGTCGTTGCCATCTGAAATGTATAATGGTCAATGATTTTAGCTGCTTCTACCAGGCGGGCTTCTCGGTTTCGCAAAAAGCGGGCTAGACGCAGTTGTTTAGCGGGTGCGATCGCGTCAACTAATGCTAACGATAGCGCCTCGATATTCCAAGGGGTGCGCCCGGTTTTCACATCAGCCGTCACCACGGGTAAGACGCGATCGCACCATTTCCCTAAACTCTGGGCGCGATACTCCGTCGCTTCCCGAATCGCTTTTTCTTTGGTACCTTCACCCCATTGCCAATCATAAGGGGGTTGCCATTCTCGGATCGGGCGCAGGCGATCGACTTGGGTGACAATGGTAATCGCGGGTAAGTCTTCAATATCGGCTTCGATTTCCTGGAGAAACTCCGCATCACTATGTAGCGCCGGATCGAGGGCGGGGGTTACCAGTAGCAGTAAATCGGCGTTCGTGGCATAATCGAGTACCAAGTCCCGTAAATCGGATCGGTTGACTTGTTCATATCCCGGCGTATCCCACAGCGTCAGGGTTTCTCCGGTTGGGGTTTGCCAGTGGTAATTCTGGATGCGATCGGTACTGGGTAAGACATCGACTTCGGCACGGTCTGCCTGGAATAATGTATTAATTAGGCTACTTTTACCTGATCCAGTACGCCCCACCAGTAATATACTCACCGGCTTTTGTGCAACCACTTCCACGGGTTCGGCTTGTTCTAGGATATCCCGCAGGGTTTTAGTTTTTACCTGGGGGAGTTGGGGTTTGGGTGGGGAGATGGTAGCTGAACCCGGTGGGGTACTTCCACTATAAAGCGCGATCGCTTGTCGAGATAAGTTCTTTAGCGCCGCTTCTCGCAGCATTTGCCCTAAATTTACCAACAGTTGCTGAGTGGCTTGATTACTCGAACGCTGACTCGCTTGTCTTGCTAGCGCCGCCACTGGATTCATTACCCACTGCGCCCAACTCCAGGCTTGCCAAAGTTTCCGGGCGGAGGGTTCCAGTTTCTGGTACACTTTATAGGCTTGCAATCCCTGTCCCACGGTTACTTGATTCAGCGCTGGCGATAATTTCTGCATCCACTGATCTAAGTCATCCACCGTTCCTCGAATTAACCCGTAAGCTTGGGGAATGTAGATATTTAGTAAGGGATATTTCGCCTCTGGCTGATAGATATGGGCGATGGCGATAACAAGTTCCTGACATCGTTGCCAAAACCTTTGCCAATCTTCCCACATCGGCGGATCATCCTGTGCCTTTTTCAGCACCGTTTCCAGGGCGGTTTCGGCGGTTTGAGTCGCCTCATCGGTGGCTCTTAAGGTGGTTGTTTCCTCTGTGGTGGCGTCGAGTTGATCCCTAACCTCCGCCACTGCTGCTTCTACTTGATCGACGGTTGATCTGGTCCATTTCACCAGCAGCCAACGCCAACCCGCGAAGATCAGGATAAAGATACCCCAGATCCAATTAATCCCCCATTCGTGGATTTGCCAACCTGCCGATAGGAGTAAGAATATAATGATGGACGCGATCGGCATTGCCAATACGATCCATTGCCACGTTTTTAATCGCACCATTGTCTGATCCCTGCCACAGAAAAGCCTCAGTTATAGCTATCCTAAATGAAATGACAGCCAATGTAGGGCGTAGGGGCGCCATTGGTGTCAACTATCCCTGGGTATGGTAGGGGTACGGCGATCGCGTCCTGGGCTGGGTGTTCAGGGGGTAATATACTTTCAAATGAATTAAGTTCGGAAGTTGTGAGTTGAGTATTCATAATGTCCACATCGGCTAATTCAGGGATAGTTAGCCTCAATCAGAATAAGTTGTCATATCTTTTGTTTCTTTTTCCCTCAACTCACTACAATAAATAAATAATGTAGGAGTTAAGACTTGAACGATTTTACTCTAGCCAATCAGGAGTCTTTAGATGAATTAGCCTGGGCAATGGAAGCCTCTCAGGGACAGTTTTGCCTGATGTTGGCGCGTTGTAACTATGGGTATTTGCAACAACGCCTAATCCAGCAACTGCAAGAGGAATGCACCTTTGACATCCGAGTCATTCACCTGAAGCCAGAAGATAGAACCCTATTTAGCACCGTGCGATCGCAACTGGGACAAGAGATGCCTTCTGCCCTTATGGTATCTGGTTTTGCCGCTTTAGACAATGTGGATGATATGTTCGCGGCGATGAATCAGGTGCGGGAAGAGTTTCGCAAGAATTTTCCTTTTCCTTTCATCTTATGGATGAATGATCGGGTTTATATTCGACTGTTGAGAATTGCACCCGATTTCGAGAGTTGGGCAACAACAACCGCATTTGCGATACCAACAGATGACTTAATTAATGCTCTCCAGCAGGCTGTCAAGTCTCTATTCGCCAAAGCCTTAGCCGTAAATTCTCCTCAATCTTTATATAAATTAGCCAACATTTTAGACCTAAATTACTTAACTCGTTCAGAATTCGAGGTAGCCTTAAAAGAATTATCCCAGCGAAAACTAGACTTAACCCCCCAGTTTGAGGCAGATTTAGCATTTCTACGCGGATTAAATGCCGGGGATAGTCCAGAAGCCTTAGATTATTTCCAGAAAAGCCTAGAATTTTGGCAACAACAAACCCACGTAGGGGCGGGTTTTACAGCTAACCCTTCGGCTGAAACTGATAACGTAACTAAACCCGCCCCGTTTCCAGCCGTCGATGTCAATTTTACCGATACTCGTTCTAATCAAACTGATAATCTAAATCAACCTGCCCAGTTTTCAACTATCGATGTCAATTTTACCGATACTCGTTCCAATCAAACCGATAATCTAAATCAACCAACCCTTATTGCCAAACCCGGAGAAACGATTAACCCCAAATTAAAAATCGGGTTAGTATTATTTCACATTGGACTCTACCACTATTACGCCGTTGATCGAACAAAACACCGCGAAGTAAATTGGCAAACCGCCAAGATTCCATTACAGCAAACTTTGGACATCTTTGAACAAGAAAACCGCCCCGATTTAGCGGCAAAATCCATTACCCAACTCGAACGAGTCTTGCAACGGATGCAATCCTGGGATGAATTAGAAGAAATAGCGCGAAAGGCGGTATCCTTGCATCAACGGTATGGAATTACCAATAAATTAGCCCAAGATTATAGCTTTTTAGCCGAAGTTGCCTTACAGCAACAGCGCTGGGAAGATAGTCGCCAAGCTGCACAACAAGCTGTGAATATTTTAGCGCAACTCCCGGAACAGAAGCGATGGGTTCAGGGATTAAACTTGCTATTTTTAGCCCAATCCGAACGACAAATCGGGAATAAAAACGACGCGATCGCGCATTTGGTGCAAGCCAGAGATTTAGGCGATCGAGGACATCCTTTAGTATATATCCGAATTCTCGTAGAATTACGCGACCTTTATTTTGAAGAAAAGCATTATTTAGCAGCATTTGCCACAAAGCAACTGCGGCTCTCTATTGAACAACAATATAGTATTCGAGCTTTTATTGGTGCGGGAAGACTCCAACCCCATCGACAAGAAGCATCAGCTAAAACCGATAATCAAGAGACGGTTGCGCCGGAAATTATCGCATCAGGGCGTCAGCGAGATTTAGAGCGATTATTGGAGCGAATTGGCAGAAATGATAGTAAGTTAATCGTGATTCATGGGCTATCTGGAGTCGGCAAAAGTTCCCTAGTGAATGCGGGATTAATTCCAGCGTTGAAGCAGAGAGTTATTGGAATTCACGATAATTTTCCTATCTTAATCCGAGTTTATACTAATTGGGTAGAAGAATTAAGTAGGCAGTTAACAACAAATTTCGGCACAGATGGATTCGAGGAAGAAAACACGGATAATAATCCTGTCGGGGCGGGTTTAGACGATAACCTTTCTAGAGAACCATCAACCTCCCCCCAAAACCAGCCCTACGCCAAAATCCTGGAACAGTTAAAGCAAAATGAACAGCACAATATTAGGACAGTGCTAATTTTTGACCAGTTTGAAGAATTCTTCTTTGTTTATCCCAATTTAGCCCAACGGCGACCGTTTTGGGACTTTTTGGGAGAATGTCTGAATATTTTATCAGTCAAGGTAATTTTATCGCTGCGGGAGGATTACCTCCATTATCTACTAGAGTGCAATCGGCTCGATAGCATGAGTGTCATTAGTCATGATATTTTAGGCAAAAATGTGCTGTATGGGTTAGGAAATTTTTCACCTGCAGATGCTCGCTCAATTATAGAAGATTTAACCACGCGATCGCGCTTTTATCTAGAACCTGCCTTAATTGATGAATTGGTCAAAGATTTAGCAGGTCAAACGGGGGAAATATTACCCATTGAGTTACAGATTGTCGGGGCGCAACTGCAAGCGGAAAACATTAAAACCTTGGCTGATTATAGAGAGGTAGGGACGAAGGAAGAGTTAGTTAAGCACTATGTCGAAGCTGTAATTGAGGATTGTGGTGTTGAGAATCGGCAAGCAGCGGAATTAATGTTGTATTTGCTGACGGATGAAAAGGGGACTCGTCCGCTAAAGACTCGCGCTGAGTTGGAACGGGATTTAAAGGAATTTGTTGATGATTTAACAACAGATGCGAGTAAATTAGATTTGGTACTCAGGATTTTTGTTGAATCAGGTTTAGTGTTTCTCTTACCAGAGATGCCTTCTGATCGGTATCAATTAGTTCATGATTATCTAGCCGCGTTTATTCGTCAGCAGCAACAACTCGGATTATTAGTGGAATTGGCAGAAGCAAGGGAGAAGCAGAAGTTAACCGAAGCCCAATTAAGGCAAGCCCTAAAAGAGAAAGAAGCGGCATTGCGTAAAGAACAACAGGAACGTCAACGGGCAGGAATTGCTGAGATTGAAGCTTTGACATCTTTATCTGAAGCTCGATGGTTATCGCACGATCAATTAGGAGCATTGTTAGCTAGTGTTAAAGCTGGACTAAAATTGAAGTCCATAGAAGTATCATCTGAAATGAAAATTAAGGCGTTAGGTAAACTATGGCAAACAGTCTACTCGGTGAAAGAGTGTAATCGCTTTTATGGTCATAGTGGCGCAGTCAATAGCGTTAGCTTTAGTCCTGATGGTCAGAGAATTGCCTCGGCTGGGGATGATAGTACGGTAAAACTTTGGCGTTTAGATGGCATTCTATTGCAAACTTTGTCTGAACATCACCGTGGAGTCAATTGTGTCAGCTTCAGTCCCAATAATCAGATGATTGCTTCAGCTAGTGGTGGAGGAACCGTGAAACTTTGGCACAGTGATGGCAATTTAGCGTACACTTTTCAGGAGCGTGGCTACGGCGTTAATAGTTTGAGATTCAGTCCCGATAGTCAGATGATTGCCTTTGCTAGTTCCAATGGGATAGTATCACTTTGGAATCTGAATGGTACTCTATTGCAAACCTTTCAGGGACATAACCGTGGAGTTAGTTGTGTTAGCTTCAGCCCTGATGGTCAAATGATTGCTTCGGCTAGCCATGACCATACAATTAAACTCTGGTATTTGGATGGTAATCTCGTACAAACCATAGAGGGACATAACCGTGGAGTCAGTGGCGTTAGCTTCAGTCCAGATGGGCAGATAATTGCCTCAGCTAGTGAAGATGGTACAGTAAAACTCTGGCGCATCAATGGCGAACTCATCAGAACTTTTCAAAAGCATGGTGATAAAGTCTATAGTGTCAGTTTTAGTCCTGATGGTCAAATAATTGCTTCGGCTGATACGGATGGTAAAGTAAAACTTTGGCGTTTGGATGGAACTGTATTGCAAACCTTTCAAGGACATAGCGATTGGGTCAATAGTGTCAGTTTCAGTCCTGACGGTCAAATGATTGCTTCGGCTAGTAGTGATGGTACAGTGAAACTCTGGTGCATTGATGGTAATTTAGTACATACCTTTCAAGGACATCAGGATGAAGTTAAGAGTGTGAGATTCAGTCCTGACGGTCAACTAATTGCTTCGGCTAGTAAGGATGGTACTGTGAAACTGTGGGATTTGGCTCTAGAAAGTTTACTGGTACGTGGTTGTAATTGGCTTCGAGATTATCTCAAAACTAACCCAAATGTAAGTGAGAGCGATCGCAAACTCTGTGAGGGTGTTGAGAGAAGCGGGAAATGATAGTATCTAGTCGTTAAGTTACCCTCTTTTTGCCACGGCGATTGAAATCGCTGCTACACAAACAAAGTCCGCCTACGCGGACTGGGTTATAACGGGGGTAGGGACACCCGGATTTAGTATAAAAGCTAAAGTTGAAGACGACTGAATAAGAATTTTAGTCCATTAAAATGGACTTGGGCTATTAGCCCGGAGTTTGAACTCCGGGCTGGTTTTCGGGTTTACTTTATACCCTTAAACCGTTCTTTCGCCGACTGAAACGCTTCTTGCATCACCGATTGAATCTTCTGGGGATCGGGTTTTTTCCCGCCCATTAAATCCCCAAAATAAACACAAGCCCCTTCACCTAACGCCCAGGTATAAGCCGCCGCCCAAGACGCCGCGATCGCACTCCCTAAACCGGGCAAAAATTTGATTAATTCTCGACCCACGGCTTGCGCCACAAAACCCCCCGCGATCGCACTCACGACTCCCCCAGCTTGAGAAGGCGTCAGCGTCTGTCCATATAATTTCCCCAACAACCCAACCAGTGAGACTTGCAGCGCGGTTAAAACGGGCATTGTGGCAAAAGGTAATGGTACAGCCGCCAAGGTTGCTGCCATAATCGAAAATGCTAAAATATAACGTCGCCCGACATCCCGGTAGAGATTACCAAGTTGCTGACTGGCGTCTCCCTGTGCCAATAATTGCGAAATCGCCCTGGATTCTGCTTCTGGTAATAACTCAGCTAAGGCATCGCTGAGCGCCTCTAAGCCATAAAATACAGGATTATACTCATCTTCTTCTAAGGTAAAATCAATCATCACCGCCCGATTATAAAGTCCCTTAAAGGTGTCCTGAATCGCCTCAAATGCGCGATTGACCTCTTCATACTCCGGCGGATAAGCAGGATGATCAGTAATATCAGTTGGATAAAGTTCATGTAAGCAGGTGACAGCCAATAAACAGGGAATCTGGGGATATTCCTGTTGTAACTGTTCAGCCACCTGTCTCAGTGTATCCGTAGCAAAGTCATTAATTTTCACCGTCAAAATCAGGATTCTGGCACGATGAGTATCCTGTTCCAATTCACCCGCCAATTCCTGAATAATGATCGGTGTTTCTCGGTTAACATCACCCAAACCCACGGTATCGGTGAAAATCAGCAACGGTAGGTCATTGGACGGATAAGCATAACGCTCAGTATATTGTGTATGGGGGCGAAATCCCTGACCCACAATCTCCGCCGAAACCCCTGTCAATCCCCGCACTATAGAACTTTTCCCCGATTGGGGTTTGCCAATCAGCAACGCTTCGGTTGTGGGTAGTTCTTTCCGCACCGACGCCAAAATCTCAGCGACTTGAGTTTCATTAACACTAAACCAGTCAATAACGGTTTGTGTCACTTGTTCTGTGGGAAGGAGTTTCTGTAAGCGATCAGTTGCTGTACTCCAGAGTCCAGCCATGCGATTGGTCCAGGAGTTATCAACCGATTTTGGGGTTGTCCCTTCCCTCGGTTCCTGCACCTTCTGAGAATCAGTCGATGGCACGTCAGCCTTACGTTTGTCACTCATCCTAAATAAAACGAGGAATCCCTTCAATCTAAGATTACAAGTAGAGACGCGCCATGGCGCATCTCTACCGATTGATTGGTTGAACATGGGTCCCGATATCCGATTCTGTATCCGCTATATTGACCGAATTCACCGCTAAAAATCCCTCGCTGGTTTGAGGCGGGTGATCTCGCAATGTGCGATAAAAATCCTCAATCACCTGATCAGGGACTTGGCGCTGGCGCTGTCGGTTCCAAGCTTTGCAGGTTTCCAGGGGAGTGGTGAGATACCAGGCTAGCCAGCGCACGGTTTCACCGGATATATTGGGCAACAGCGATCGCCGCCATTCGGGTTTGGCATTGGTTGCATCGTAAATCACCGGGTTTCCATCGGCAATTGATCGATGAATTTGCTGTAACACTTGCGCCTCAATCAACGACCAATCCCCTTGGATATTCTCATCACCAAATAGCTGCGCCCGGATCGCGTCTGTGGACACAATCACGGCTTTGGGTTCAAGTTGAGTCAGTTTGGTAGCTAGGGTAGACTTACCAGAACTAGGAGGACCTATGAGAAAATGACAAATCATCAATAAATTGTTTCAAACCCGATTTACCTGACAATTAAACGATTAATAATCACAATTACATGACTTCTGTCAATACTAATTTATACCTAATTTTAGAGAACCTATCACTAATATAGGGTTTTCCACCACAAGTACGGGAGAGCCCTATCTCTTAGACTTGGCACAGCTTCCCCGGCTGTTTCGATGGGAGGTTCGGGAAGGTTAAATAATTAGATCCCCAACTTCTTGAAGAAGTCAGGGATATTAAGTTGAATGGTACTGACTGATATGCTGGTGGGCAGTGCCCACCCTACGATATATTAAGGGTTTCGGTAAGCCAAAAATGCACACTTTTCAGTGCCATTCATCTTACGTTTAGTGATCGTGGTGATGATGATGATGATGACTCGATGCCAATTCCGGATTAACCGCGATCGCTGTTTCGCTTAAAAGCGCTTCAATCTGAGGATTTGCCCAATCTGCCACCATGGCTAAAAAGTCAGGATGATCATTGACACAGGGCATCTGTACATAAGTCACATTAGGGCTACGATGCTCTAAAGCGTGGATGATATGATGAACATCCAGCAGGGTTTCATGATTTTCTGTGGCAAAGCCAATCGGCATAAATACGATCGCTTTTGCCCCTAAATCAATCAGATTCTTCGCCGCTAACTCAGCATTGGGCTGTGTCCACTTAATCAGAGGGGTTTGGTGATTCAGCCAACCTACGGAAATGAGGGGATACTTATAAATCAGCTTCTCCCGTACCCGTTCATAAAGTGCCTCACTTTCCATGATGCCCGAGGTAAACCCCTTTGCCTCGTGGGGACAGCCGTGGTTCATCAGGATAATGCCAATTTGAGAGGGTAAGTAGGCGCTGGCTAAATCAGCCGCGATTTTTTCCTCTACCATTTGCGCCATCAAGTTAATGTAGGCGGGTTCGTTGTAAAACGAGGGGATATAACGTTGTCCTTTGATCCAATGTTCGTCGCCCTCGGTCAAATGGACTAAGGCATTATTCACCTGTTCGACAGCAATTCCACTGGTGAAGATAGAATCAACGACGAGGAGAGGATAGATCAGGAGTTTATCAAAGCCTTGGGCTTTAATCTGCTCCAGCACCTGTTCCGGTAAAAACGGAGCGCAGAAGTTAAACGCCTTAAAGACTTGTACGCGCTCGCCCCATTTTTCTTGCAGGCGTTGTTCAATCCCCGCCCGTTGATCCTCAAAAATCTGGTTGTGGGGGGAGATGAAGTTGTTGTGCTGATGTCCCCACTCATGGAAATCAAAAATGGCTAGCAGTTTGGCTAAGGGGGGATACACCCAGGTGGGTACAGGCGCAAACTTAGCGGTTAGTAAATTTAAGGCTTGCTCATTATAGTTGGCAAAGTCTTCGTAACTTTCGACTTCCCCGTAACCCATGAGTAAGACAGCAACGCGATCGTCGCCTTCTGGGTTAGATGTGGGTATTGATTGGACTTTTTCAGGAGTGGCAACCACAAGACTATCCTATCAATGATGGAACATTCACTGGGGTCTGTTCCGAGGGTGGAATCAATACTCCCCAGTTAACCTTAGGGTAGCATCCCCGGTAGGGGCATGATTCACCTGCCTCGCTACAATTAATTCATCTGAAGCAATACACCAATCCGGGTTGACAACGAACTAATGCATGAGCCAGAGCCGAAAAATTGGCATCAAAAGACCTGGGTGAGAATCCTGCTCCTCGTCTTTGCCGTGCTGATCGCGGGGGGTCTTTACCTGATTTCTATCCGCATTGCCACTCAGAGACCTCGAACTGTTCCGGCTACACCAGACACCTCAGGCTTAGAATGATTCAACCATCTTGTCAACGGAGAGGGAGGGATTCGAACCCTCGTTAGAGTTTCCCCTAAACAGCATTTCCAGTGCTGCGCCTTAAACCGCTCGGCCACCTCTCCAGGAAGTTTATTATGATCTGTGCGAGACTTAACAGTATCAAACTTAGCACACAATCTGTAATTATACACGAAAGGGATGACTCGATTCTATAAAATTACCATTCACCATCGCCAAACCAACACCCAACAGACCCTAGAAGTTCCCAGCGATCGCTACATTCTACAAGCCGCAGAAGACCAAGGGGTAGAACTGCCGTTTTCTTGTCGCAATGGCGCTTGCACCACCTGTGCGGTGCGTGTTCTCTCCGGTGAAATCTATCAACCCGAAGCCATGGGACTGTCTCCATCGCTGCGCCAAAAAGGTTATGCGCTTTTATGTGTGGGTTATCCCCGTTCCGACTTAGAAGTCGAAACCCAAGACGAGGATGAAGTCTACGAACTCCAGTTTGGGCGCTATTTTGGTAAAGGCAAGATTCGGTTTGGATTGCCCTTAGATGAGGATTAAACAGCACACTCGCCCCCTCTATTTCAGTCACTCCCCCCTGATAGATCCCCCTTCCGTCCCCCTTCAAAAGGGGGAAACCAGCGGATGCTTCGCTTCGATTTCTCCGGGGGGTTGGGGGGGATCGAAACGCCAAACAGTTAACGTGAACAGCAATACAGTCTTAACTGCTTATAAGAGCCGTCTCATCGCCCTCCTGATTGGCTGTGGTTTCCTCTTTTTGCTCGGAGGATGTCAATCTAAAAAAGTTCCTCCTAGTATCCCTGTACAAGTTCAACAGGTTGTCAGTGGACAAACCATTGAGGTATTAGATACCACCCAACAACCCGCCTTAATTGTACGAGTGCGGTTAATTGGCATAGAAGCACCAGATTTGAGACAACAGCCTTGGGGAACGGCGGCTAAAACTCGTATTGAGCAACTTATCGGTGAAACGAGGGGTCAGCAACTGATACTGCAACCTGTTTTCTTAGAACCCGATGTGCAAACCAAAGATAGTTTTGGTCGCTGGTTAGCCTATGTTTGGCATGATGGAGTCATGATCAACGAACAACTGGTTAAAGAAGGATATGTCCTAGCGACGCCGCGATCGCCGAATAATAAATATGATGAACGTCTGATCCGCGCTCAGGAATACGCCAGGATTATGGGATATGGTATCTGGAACCCCGAACAACCCCTACGCTTGACCCCGGCTGAATTTCGGCGACGCAATCCTTAGGCGTTTTTGTCACAAATGACTAACGACTAAAACTCTCCATTCCCCTGAACCACCTGTTTCAGGGTGGTTAACGTCTCCAGAGTAATCATCCCGCGACGATAGCCTTTCTGATTAGACATCCCCAGAAACACCGAGTCCCCACGTTTGGGGTTGCGGGAAAATTGGGGTGAGGAATTGAGATAAACCGAAGCACTATCAACTTTCAGGGAAAATTGACGACTTTCCAGGTAAGACTCGGTAACTAAGCAGTCAGCGTGGCGACTACTGTATTGATTAATCCACGCGATCGCATCTTCGGTGTTATCGACTAATTTAAAGGCTACAAGCTTATCCAGATAAGGTTGACTCCATTCCGATTCGGATGCTAAAGTTAGCTGTTCCGGGAATTTTGCCGCCAACTCAGCATCCGCTTTGAGTTTAAAGCCCTTTTCGCTCAAACTCTTACATAGATTCATTACAGAGGATGGCTTTTGATTGCGATGGATTAAGACTTTCTCAATCGCATTCACCGGATCAGGGATACTGGCGTGGCTGTCTAAAATAATCGACCGTACCACATCCCAACTTCCAGATGCTGACCAATAGAGATAGCAGTTCCCCATCGCTGACCTTAAAACCGGTGCGGTTGATTGTTGCAAGACTTGCTGCACTAGCGTTGGGCGTCCGTAGGGAATCACCAAGTTTAAATAGTCATCCCGTGTGACTAAATCTCGAATAGAAGCCCCCTGTTCCGAGGGAAATAATTCCAAACAGCCTGAGGGTAAACCCGTGTCGTCCAAGGCATTTTGTAATGCTTGGGCAATGACTTGATTCGATTGACTAGCTTCACTACTTCCTTTTAATATCAAACTATTCCCCGTTTTAATACAAAAACCCGCCGCGATCGCACCTAACTCAGGGAATGCTTCATAAATTAAAGCAATCACGCCCAACGGCATCATCTGGCAATAGGTTTGGGAATGGTCAAGTTGATAAGATGCATTCATCACCCGACGGATGGGATCAGATAATTCCCCAATCCGCTGCAAAATCCCAATCGCAATTTGTAGTCGTTCTGGAGTCAGCTTCAGCCAGTCTAATACCAAGTCGGGAACTGCCATTTCTCGACTGGCTTCCAAGTCCATGGTATTGGCATCCAAAATATCATCAAAAGCGCTTTGCAGGGCTTTTACCATGGCGTGAACACCACGGGATCGATCAACACCTTTTGTGGTTGCCAACGCCACAGATGCCCGGTAAGCCCGGATCATTACACTGTTGACCTGAGGTGTAGGGTCAGAGGCTTCCATATCCATCATTTACGAACGCCGATAAGCTAACCAAACCATTAGGGCTGGCAGCACTGCTAAAATAACTGCTAGTAATGCCCATATAATAATAGAAGGACCTGTGGGAGAACGCAGGGCTAGGGGTAACCAGACAATCAGCAAAACCAGCACGATTAAGAGGGCTACAGGTAGATAGCTTTCCCCAAGATTACCTTGGGTACTCACCCAGCGATGACCTGTCCAACGCCAGGTTTTTTTGTAGGGATAAGTCGTCGATAATTGCTCGATTGTATACCCACTTTCTTCAACGACAAAAATTTGTTGGCAGCGATTACAGCCAAAGGCTTCCGTCAGGATAATCGGTACTAACCCTCCCCGCCGCCGACAAGGGCAGGGATATTCCTGACTTAAATCAATCTTTTGAGCTTTCTGAGGTGGCACAAGCGCTATTCAAAACCAAGATTATGATTGAGTGTTCCTGATTACACAGTCAACGACCGCACCCACAAGGGGATGCGGCTTGCCTCTCATCCCCACCCACTTTTGGGATGGGGTTTCCCCGGCAATCTTTATAAAGTTGCATAGTGAATCACTATAGCTTAAACTTATCCCCATAAATTCCCAACAGAGATTTTCTTGGAGACGCCCATGCTCTAATATTAGCGCTTTCCTTTCCCTTAACCAATTTTTGACTTGGCATCGATAAACTACATACAACACACTATATACAATAAGCGAAGCCTTTGCAGCTTCGCTTTCTCCTTAAGCGGGTAACGCGATTCGAACGCGCGACATTCACCTTGGCAAGGTGACGCTCTACCACTGAGCTATACCCGCAATTATTTTGCTTTTTACAGTTTCTCAGAATAATCCAGATTTGTCAAGTTATTATTTGTTATATGCCATTGCTTCCCTACTCCGAGACATGCCATGGCATATATCTGCATGATTCTGGCTGGCTTATGAATTCCCTGACTCATTGTATTCTGAAGCTGACTCTGAAGGAAGAGACCGCCCTGATGAAACAGGCAAGGACGGAGGCGTTACTGCCGGATCATAAGCATTATAAGGCGTTGCTCCATTTTGCCCCTTAAACTGTTGCATTAAACTCGCCATTTCTAAGGCATTCATGGCATATTCCCAACCCTTATTACTCTTAATTCCTGCCCTTTCTAAGGCTTGCTGCATCGTATCAGCCGTTAGAATACCAAAGACTACGGGTATACCAGTTTGAAAGCTAGCGGCGGCAATACCCTTGGAAACTTCAGCCGCCACATAATCAAAATGAGGGGTTTGACCGCGAATGACAGCGCCCAAGCAAATTACCGCATCATAGCGATGGCTAAGGGCTGCTTGACGAGCCATGAGAGGGACTTCAAAACTACCCGGCACCCAAATATAATCAACTTGGGAGCCATGAGGATTGGGATCGACACCGTGGCGTTTCAGGCAATCTTGACACCCGGCTAATAGCTTCTCTGTCACTAGGTCATTAAATCGACCGATAATAATAGCCAAGCGCAGGGAGCTGGCTGATGTAAAATTTCCCTCAAAAACTGCCATGGCTATCTTTGCCCTCTCGCGTCATGAGCATCTGAATCTGTTGGTGAATAAGCCCCGCCTGAATCATCGAAGAATTCAGACGGGGAGAAGGTCAGGCTACCACAAAATAGTTCAGGATGCCAACCACAATGACCAGAGCCAGCCAAAGCCCTGAACCTAGCCAAATCAAATTTTTTGATTGCTCCCAGTTTTGGGGGGTAGCGTAGGCGACGGGGACGCCCACAACCATGACGAATGACAAAATAACCAAAGCTGCCAGTGATATTTGAAATAAGATAGACATTTCCTGTTGTGCCTTTTGACGTTAAACCCTTCTGATTAGTAAGCTACCAAAAATTGACCCGCTTTTTTGAAAAAACTGAAAATCAACAAAAAGGTAGATGGCACAAGGAGACAAATGACGAATCACGAATCACGAATGACCAATCATGGACTTAATCTTGTGCCACACGATTAGCGACTTTGACGCCCTAGGAGCAGCCGTCGGGCTGACGCGCCTGAAACCCGGAGCGAAACTCGTCTTAACGGGGGGCGCTCACCCGGCGGTTCGGGATTTTTTGGCGCTGCATCGGGATGAGTATGCTTTAATTGAACGGCGTTCGGTTAAAGTAGAGCAAATTCACTCCCTTATCGTAGTGGATACCCAAAAGCGCGATCGCTTGGGTAAAGCTGCTCAATGGTTAGACTTACCCCATCTTACTGCCATTGAACTTTACGACCATCACGGTAACACTCCTAGTGATATTCCTGTCACATTCCGACAGGTTGAACCCGTCGGTGCCACCACAACGCTCATCGTCGAGCAATTACAACAAACCCCCATCCAATTAACCACAGCCGAAGCCACAGTGATGGCACTCGGTATCCATGTGGATACAGGTTCCTTAACCTTTGACCAAACCACCCCACGGGATGCCATGGCTCTGGCTTGGTTAATGACACAAGGAGCAAATATACGTCAGATTGCCGACTATGTTGATCCAGGACTTTCGCCCCAGTTGCAACAACTGCTCACTACAGCCCTAGAGCAGTTACAATCCCAAAATCACCAAGGTTATACCCTTTCCTGGGTGTTCCTGAAAACCCCAGACTATGTACCAGGATTATCCAGTTTAGCCTCGCGATTAGTTGACCTGACTGAAAGTGACGCCCTACTGCTGGCGGCTATGTATGGGGGAGCAGGGGGAGCAGGGGGAGCAGAGGGAGCAGGGAGGCATTCTGAATCCAACACTCAACAATCAAAATCATCCCGTCTAACGATTATCGGGCGATCGCGAATTCCTGGCACTAATTTGAATGCGCTCTTGCAACCTCTGGGTGGAGGTGGGCATTCTCAAGCCGCCGCCGTAACCCTACGCCATGAAAATCCCCCAGAAGTTTTGCCCCAACTTGTTCATCAATTCAAGGAGCAAATTCCTCAACCCCTAAGCGCCCTAGAATTAATGTCATCCCCGGTGCGAACCATTCGCCCCGATACCACCGTTGGCGAAGCACAGCGGATTTTGCTGCGTTATGGGCATTCTGGGCTTTCGGTTGTCGATGAACAGGATCAGTTAATCGGGATTATTTCACGGCGAGATATTGATCTGGCACTGCATCACGGTTTAGGTCATGCTCCAGTTAAAGGGTACATGACCCGAAACCTAAAAACGATTACCCCCCAAACCTTACTGCCAGAAATTGAGTCGCTGATGGTAACCTACGATATTGGACGCTTACCTGTTTTAGAGGATGGGCAGTTAGTCGGTATTGTGACTCGTACCGATGTCCTGCGACATATTCGCCAAGATCAAGAGCGCTGGGGAGAGACTTGCCCAATCCAGATGACCTATCCCTCATCCCGCCTCCTGAATGTGCAAGAACGCCTTGCTCCTGCCCTTTGGCAGTTGCTTACTCAAGCCGCCCAGGAAGCCCAGGAACGGGGTTGGCATCTTTATTTGGTGGGGGGAGCCGTTCGGGATATTTTGCTGGCAGATGAGAGCCAACCGCTGCTTCTAGAAGATGTGGATTTGGTGGTTGATGGCTTTCATCGGGCGGCTGATGTGGGCGCGGGAGTAAGCTTAGCCAAAGCCTTGCGAGAACGGTATCCGAATGCTCGCTTAGAAGTTCATGGGGCGTTTCAAACGGCAGCGCTGCTGTGGCATAATGACCCGGTGCTGGATTCCCTGTGGATTGATATTGCCACTGCCAGGACTGAGTTTTACCCCTATCCGGCGGCGAATCCGGAAGTGGAAGCCAGTTCGATTCGCCAGGATCTCTATCGGCGAGACTTTACCATTAACGCGATAGCAGCCCGACTGACGGGGAGGCGGGGTGAAGCGTTGCCCTTACTGGATTTTTTTGGTGGCATGTTGGATTTGCGATCGCGTCTGATTCGCGTCTTGCACGCCAATAGTTTTATTGAAGATCCGACTCGCATTTATCGAGCGGTGCGGTTTGCGGTGCGCTTAGGCTTTGAACTGGAACCCCAAACTCAAGACTATATTCAGTATGCATTAGAGAGTGGTGTTTATGAGCGATCGCTTGGTGCAAATACCCGAGCGCCTGCCCTAGAAACCCGCTTGAAAGCCGAATTAAAGTACATCCTAGAAGCTCGCTATTGGCAACGGGCATTACAACTCATCGGGTCACTTGAAGCATTGCGCTGTCTTCATCCCAACCTCAAGCTTGACCCGTCGTTATGGTGGCGTGTCCGTCTGATTGACCGTTGGTTACGACGCTTTGACCCTGATCAAACCCTAAAACATTGGCAGATGCGTCTTGAGGTGTTAATTGCTCATTTAGAGCCTCAAGAACGCGGCAAGGTGGCAGAAAATTTACAACTGCCTATTGATAGTATTGAGCGACTTGAGCATCTAGAACCAGCCCAAACCGATGTGGTGGCGTCTCTACCCCAATGTCAGCGTCCCAGTGAAGTGGTTTGGCTGCTACGTCAGTACAAATTACCCCTATTGGTTTTGATTGCTGTACACAGTTCTCGAGCAATTCGGCGCAAGTTGTGGCACTATTTCACCAACTTGGCAACCGTGCAAGCTCCTCTTAATGGGAATGATCTCAAAGGTTTGGGGTATAAGCCCGGACCTCACTATAAAGAAATGTTGGATGCGTTGTTAGCCGCTACCTTAGATGGTGTGATTCAAGATCAGGCAGATGCCAAAGTCTTTCTAGAGCAACATTTCAACTAGGATGTCACCATTTTCCCATGAATGCTTTTGATGTAGAGAATGCACTCGATCGCTATACTGACGCGCTGACGAAGCTGGAAGCATTGACAGTTACGAAACGAAAGCGGAACGAGCAAAATGCCACAGAAATTGTTCTCGACGTTCTGGTTAGTCGCGATCGCATCCAGTCGCTTTTAGCCCAAACCTGCCAGAATCCCAAGAAAACCTTACTGACGCTGAGTGAACTCGACCAACGCTTAAAACAAAAAGCGGATGTGATCGTTCAAATTGCTCCTTTAGCGCAATGGCGGGATATTTTAAATCCGCCCAAAACTGCCTGGTGGTGGTTTTTCGATACGTTGGAGTATGTCCATGCCTGGGATCGCTATGATTGGCTCTGGGGCGCGATTACGATGCCGATTTTGACGGTAAATTTTAGCTTAGTTGTGGCGATTTCGTCCCGATTTTTGAGTGGTGGCGTGGATGCACTGGGTGCGTTTGCAGTGGTGGGTCAGGCGGTACTAGCGCTAACGGCGGCGAGTGGTACGCTGACTAAGACGGGGCAACATACGGTGGAGAAGGTGCTGGAAAGTCTGAAGATTCCCCAACATTTTTGGCATGAGGTGAAGCTGGGTGGAACGTTGTTGGTTTTGGTGAGTCTGATTAGTTTGCACGCATCGTTACCTAAAATTGCTAAGTTTTATGTCGAGCAGGGCAAGCAGGATCAGTTGGCTGGACAATTTATTAATGCGCTGCAAAATTATCGTCGGGCGACTGAACTTGATCCAAGTAATATGGAAGCGCATTTTCGATTGGGTTCCGCTTACGAGAACTTGCTAGACTTTAAAAAAGCGAAAACTTACTACCAAATTGCCATGTTAGGCGGTGAGGTTAGTGCCTATAGTAATCTCGGTCGTTTGTATATTCTCGATAAGAACTATTCCGGTGCTGCTTTTTTATTGAAACAGGGTATTCTACAACCTCATGATCCAGAATTAGGGTACTTTCTACTTAAAAATTTAGGCTGGGCGCGGCTGAAACAGGGTCGGTATGACGAAGCGGATGCTCATCTGAAAGAAGCGATCGATATAAACAGCGATCGCGCTTCGGGTTATTGCCTGTTGGCTCAAGTTGAAGAGGCAAAAGGGAAGCAAAAAGCGGCACTTCTATTCTGGGAAAAGTGTCGGGATTTAGTGGATGGACTGAATCCCGATGAAGATCGATGGTTTGACCAAGCTCAGCAACGTTTAACATTGACTTCAGAGAAAGCCACTCCGGGAGCTACCCCTGATAATCCCTAGCATATTGGTTTATGTAATCGTATTTAGTGGAAAAAGTTAAACATTCAACTAGGAATTGTTGAGTAGTGGATGTTATCATCTGTTTAACGAATCCAAATGGGCAGATTGAAGCGATAGAAATCTAAGTATATTTACTTGTTCAGGGTACATCAGTTGAGCAACTTCTAACAGACAACCTCGATAACTGAGGTGATTGTTGGTCGTTAAGTATATTCCTAATCAGAGAAAAAACTGAGGAAGTATGATAAAGCTGCCAATGATGCAACGGAGATATCATTTTGTCCTCTTAGGGCTAACCCTGAGTATTCTACCGACAGTAGCGATCGCGGCTCAAAATCGAGTGGCTGAGGGACGGGTTATGCTCAAACGGGAGGGATGGTCAAGTTTCAGAACGGTTACGGCGGGTACACCCCTGCATCACAAGGATCAACTGCAAGCCATACAGGGGGAAACGGCAAAAATTGTTTGTCAAGGGAAATCGACTCATAGAGTCCCGTCGGCTCAAATCTATCCGGTTTCTTACTTTTGCGGAACACCACGTTCTTTAATTTCGACACGGACTGAGCGAATTCTCAAACCAACCAATAGCGTTGGTGGCGATGATCCCACGATTCCTTACATGATTACGCCCCATCGCGGAAAAATACTCGATGGTAAACCGACGATACGTTGGAATCCAGTGGCGGGAGTGAGTCAGTATACGGTGCGCGTCACAGGTTCCGGGGTGTATTGGGAGACTCAGGTGAGTGGGACTGAGGTGGTTTATCCCGGTGAACCCGTGTTACAGCCAGGAAAAGACTATCTAGTAGTTGTCGAGGCGAATGGAACGTCATCCCAGTTGGATAAAGGCGGGGACTACCGATTTAAGCTGGTTTACCCGGAGGTAGCACAGCGGGTTCAGGAAAAGATTGAGGCGATCGCACAATCGGATATGCCAGAAGCAGCCCAAGCGTTGACGATGGCGGATGTGTATTTTGAGGAAGATCTCGATAGTGAGGCGATCGCAATTCTGGAGTCCTTGGTTAAGTCAGGAAGCCAAACGGTTCAAGTGTATCAGCTTCTCGGTGATCTCTATGCTCATAAGGGATTAAATCTGCTGGCGCAGGAACGGTATGAACAGGCGATTGAGTTAGCCATAGCCAGTGAGGATATTGAAGGTCAAGCCAAGGCTCAAGTGGGGTTGGCGGAAGTGATGATTATGCTGGGGAAACCGGAGCAAGCAATTCGCTTATTCAACCAAGCGCAAGCCGGCTATGAAGCGTTAGGGCACTCCCAACGGGTGGAAGAATTGCATATTCGGACTCAAGAGTTAGCGGTGTTTAATTTTGGCACTCGTTAACGGCTGATTTTATCCCTTATTAGGAATTCAATTATCATTCAAAATTAAGCCAAATTATCCCCCAATTATTCCCAAATTGTAGGGTGCGTTAGCGCAGCGTAACGCACCATTATTTGTTCCGGTAGCACAGACGTGTGCTTCACTTGTTAGCCTTTATTACCCCTTTTGCCACGGCGATTGAAATCGCTGCTACACTTGCCTTTCGTCCGCCTGCGCGGACTGGGTTATAAGGCTCTCCGGGAGTTATGGTGATAAGGAAAAATTATTGAATTTGGTCAAAGGCTTGCTGGATAAGGATTTTCCTGTTCCCTGTTCCCTGTTCCCTAAACACTAGATTTTCCACCACAAGTACCAAAAAGCCGTTGGTATGAATGCGTAGGGGCGGGTTTTACTACTATATTTTCGATTGCACCCAGATGGGACTAAACCCGCCCCGATTCACAGGGTTTGCGTTTCCTCTTAAGTTGACACCAATGACGGAGCGTGCGCCCCTAAGGTTTCTGTGAGCGTTACCCTTCAAACTCGCGATCGCGAATCACCATCCTGAACAAACCTGAACTATACCTGAACCATACCTGAACTATATCCCTGAATTTTTCTGAACTCATTAATTGAATCAAGCAGCACAATATAACTGTATCGAACTTCAGGGAAATGACACTGGAATCAGAGAGGTTTGTAGTTGGGACGAAGCGTGCCTCCCGTGCTAAAGCACTGACTACAAACCATTATTTCCTTCTGGGTAATTATCAACTACCAAATGCCTAAAACCCTAATTTTGCAGGAAAATCCAATCGGTATTTTCCTAACGACAGGGACGCATCAATTTTAGCGACAGGAAACCAAAGCTATTCGAGTTCCCTCTCGGTTCCTTCCCGGTTCCCTCCCCTTGATAAGGGGAGGGTTAGGGTGGGGTCAGATCAAGGTATCGCTTTCTTTGTGAGCTTAAGTTGACACCACCGACGTGCGCCCAGACAAGGCTTTTACCCAGCCCACTGTGCCACGCCACCCCAAAAAAACAACTGGAGGATTAATTTTTGTAACAGACTATATTCTCCAATGAGAAATAATCTAAGCTTCATTTAATTCCCCTCGTAGCTTTTCTGTCAATCGACTAATTTTCAGGGTTTCGCATCTTACTAACAACGCTGACGCTAACACACAGCTAGCTGGATGTAGCTGCCACGATGAGGTATTTAATCATGCGAAAAACAACAGGTTACGCTTCAATTCTGAGCAGTCTCTCGGTTAGTATTTTGACGAGTTTGAGTCCAGTTTCGGCTCAAATTGTGCCGGATAATACACTTCCGGTCAATTCACAGGTGACAGGGTGTCCGGTTTGCATCATTGAAGGGGGAACAGTACGGGGAGTGAATCTGTTCCATAGTTTTGAAGAGTTTTCGGTGCAGACGGGGGGTGAGGCATTTTTTAATAATGCCTTGGATATTCAGAATATTTTGGGACGGGTGACGGGGACTAATATTTCGGATATTGATGGGTGGATTCGGGCGAATGGAACGGCAAATTTGTTTTTAATTAATCCCAATGGGATTGTGTTTGGTGAGAATGCGCGGTTGGATATTGGCGGTTCGTTTGTGGCGAGTACAGCGAATAGTTTTACGTTTCCTGATGGTAGTGAGTTTAGTGCCACGAATCCCCAAGCGCCGCCCTTGTTGACGATTAATGTGACGCCGGGATTGCAGTATGGTACGCCACCGACGGGAGATATTAATCATCAGGGAAATTTAGCCGTAGAGTCGGGACAAACTTTAGCGTTATACGGGAATCAAGTGACGAGTACAGGTTCTCTAACCGCACCAGGGGGAACAGTAATGGTGTTGGGAGAGAGGATTGGTTTATTGGATAGCACTGAAATTGATGTGTCCTCACAGATAGGCGGCGGGACAGTATTAATTGGTGGTGGATTTCAAGGTCAAGGTACGATTCCCACTGCAGCACGAACTGTGGTTGAGCCGAATGTGACGATTAATGCTAATGCCTTAATCGACGGGGATGGAGGTACGGTGGTTTTGTGGGCAGATGAGGTGACGGGGTTTTATGGGACGATTAACGCCCGTGGGGGAGTTGATGGGGGAAATGGCGGATTGGTTGAGGTATCGGGGAAACAACATCTGATATTTCGTGGAAACGTGGATACCAGTGCAGTTTTTGGGTTAGCGGGGACGTTGTTGCTTGACCCGACGGATATTCGGATTGCTAATGGTAATGGGGATAGTGGGGTTGATGGTGAGGATAGTTTTGCCGGGAATAATTCGGGAGTGACGGGGGCGATTCTGAGTACACCGTTGAGTGAGATTGATGATACAGCACCAACGACGATTTATGAGTCGGAGTTAGAAGGATTGGCGGGGGATACAAATATTGTTTTACAGGCAACTAACGATATTCGGATTGATGATTTAGCAGATGATGCTTTAGATTTTGCGTCTGGGAGTGGGGGGATTGCGTTCACAGCAGATGCAGATGGGGATGGGGTTGGTTCGGTAGTGATGGAGGATACTGTTGCCGATACTCTGAATACAAATGGGCGAGATATTGAGATGTCTGGTGCGAGTTTGACGCTGGGGAATATCAATACCTTAAGTCCGCTTGAGGGGGGTGAATTGATAGCAACGGTTGATGTGGATGCAGGGGGACCAATTCCTGAAACGGGAACCTCTGGAACAGCGAATTTTACATTCACCGTGCCAGATTTAGGACAACCCGTCGGTAACTTGGATGTGCGGTTTTCAGCAGCACATACTTATGACTCTGACCTCCGTGTTTCTCTCACGTCGCCAGGTGGAACAACATTAGAGTTATTTGACTTTGTGGGAGGTAGTGGTGATAATTTTCAGGACACCCTGCTGGATGATGAAGCGGCAACAGTTATTACTGATGGTACAGCTCCCTTTAACGGGTCATTTCGACCCCAAGTGATTGGCGGCGAATTGGCTATGTTTGAAGGTGAGAATCCCGCTGGGATTTGGACTTTGGCAGTGCGTGACTTATTCCTAGGGGATTCTGGCACATTATTCCGGGCGGGTGATACGGCACCTTGGGGAGAAGCGATAGGAACACAACTGCAGTTTAGGACTCCTATTCGTGCTAGTGGAGAGAGTGGCTCAATTAATCTTAGTGCTACCCACGGCAGTATGAGTGTTGGCAACTTAAATACTGCTCATCCTTTAACTAGAGGTGGTAAAATTATCCTTAATGCCGAGGGAAATCTTTTCGCTAATTCTCTCAACTCTTCTTCGGTCAGTGGGGATGGAGGCGCGATTTCAATTGATGTAAATGGTGACATTGTTACAGAAAATAGGATCTTCCGGATCAACTCCAGATCTGATCATGGAAAGGGGGGTGACATTTCTCTGAGAGTTAACGGCAACATCACCACAATTAATGGACTCTTTGAGATGGACTCTAGCTCTTTTGGTGAAGGAAATGGAGGCGACATCTCTCTTAGCGTTAACGGCAACATCACCACAGAAAATGGGAACTTCTTAATCTTCAGTCAGGGAAATATAAATGGGGGTATCATTTCCCTTAACGCTTACGGCAATATCATCACAGACTATGGAGATTTTTGGTTAGACTCCAGCTCTCGTCAGGGAAATGGGGGAACAGTTTCCCTTAATGTTCATGACAATATTATTACTACAAGAAATGCTGATTTCAGACTGTACACCCATTCGAGATCAGAAAATGGAGGCAATGGGGGTACAATTTCCCTTAGTGCTAACGATATTATTACTACAGGAGATGGAGATTTTCTGTTGTTTGCTTTCTCACAATCGGGAAATGGCGGCATGATTTCCTTGAATACTCAGGGGAATATCATCACAAAGGATAGAGACTTTGATGTGAATGCTTACTCAGCATCAGGAAATGGTGGCACTATTTCCTTGAATGCTAACGGCAATATCACTACAGAAAATGGAGACTTCGACCTTGATGCAAGGTCAGAATCAGGAAATGGCGGCACTATTTTCTTGAATGCTAACGGCAATATCACTACAGAAAATGGAGACTTCGACCTTGATACAAAGTCAAGATCAGGAAATGGCGGCACTATTTCCTTGAATGCAAATGGCAATATCACTACAGAAGATGGAAAATTCTGGCTTCGTTCCTACTCAAGATCAGGCAATGGGAATGGAGGGAATATTTCCCTTAGCGCTCATGATATTTTCACGCCAGAGGATGGAGTATTCTGGCTGCATGGTTACTCAACGGAAGGTCAGGGTGGCACAATTACGCTTAACAGCCATGACATTCTTATACAAGAAGAGGGAAACTTTGAGCTTCGGTCACATTCAGGGTTAGGTAATGGCGGTGATATTTCCATTAATGCACACGACATTATTACTGCAAATACAGGGAATTTGGTGGGGGGATTTAAAATATATTCGTCTTCTAATCAGGGAAATGGGGGAGCCATTTTTCTGAATGCTAACAACATTATCACGTCAGATCAGGGGGTATTTGTGATAAACTCTATCTCTTTTGACCAGGGAAGTGGGGGTACAATTTCCATTAATGCTACTGGCAACATCACCACTAGAGAAAATCAATTCTTCAGCTTGTTATCTAACTCGAGTAATGGCAATGGAGGGAAAATTTCCATTCACGCTAACGGTAACATCATGTTTGAAAATGGGATTGCCGAGTTCTCTTCCAGCTCCAGTGATGGAGATGGGGGTTCTATCAGCCTCACAAGCCAATCAGGAGAAGTCTCATTTCTTGGCAGCCTAATCAATAGCGAAATATTTGGGGGTCAAACTGGCGGATCTCTGGAAATCAAGGGAGAATCAGTTACATTAGCCAATACTCCCCTAACTACTACGGCTTCTGAAGGGACAAATATGGGGTCTGTCTTTCTCAATGGCAGGAACTTTGTTGAGCTTAGCAATAGTCGGCTCTCTACAGCTTTAGAACCAGGATCAACGGGTAAAGGTGGATATGTAACAATTGAGGGGGGTAATATATCTCTATCTAACTTTACCGTTGATACGGCAACTTATGGGTATGGGGACGCGGGTAATGTTTTTCTATTAGCCTCTGAGTCTATCGACCTTACCCGTAGCGCCATTTTTAGTATTACAAATAGTCCCAGCAATGCAGGAAACGTAACGATTAAGGCAGGGGGAACTATTTCCTTAGCACAAAACAGTACGATTAGCACGGCTGTAGATAAACAAAGTACAGGCAATGGGGGTAACATTGATATCACCGCAGATTCTCTGTCCTTAACTGGAGGTTCCCAACTGCAAGCCCTAACACGGGGCGAGGGAAATTCAGGTAAGATTAACCTTCAAATTGCAGATGCTCTTACTATCTCCGGAATTGGGGTCGATGGATTTTTAAGTGGAGTTTTCACCTCTTCGGAAGAAGTCAATAGTGGTCAAGGTGGAAATATCGAGATTACTACGGGGGGGACTGTTCGAGTTACCGATGGTGCGGTGTTAAGCGCTCAAACGAACAGTTACCATGATGGCGGTGATATTACAATCAATGCTAATCAATTAGAACTGAGTCATGGGGGACAGTTGCTCACCAATACATTTAGTAGTGGGCGAGCAGGTAATATTACAGTCAATGTGACTGATAAAATCAGCCTGACGGGTATCGATTCTAGTTTTAATCAGCGTGTTAACCCTCAACCTTTACTCAGGGATGAAGTTTCCGTTGATGCTTTTTCTGAACCTCAACCCGAACAAGAGCCAAATAATTCAATACATCAAGCCCAATCTCTTGATAATCTATTCTCAATTAATAGTATTGACCAGGCGAACGAGGATATTGAGTTTTCTACCCGAATTCCTTATGTCTCTCTCAATAATTCTGAAGCCAACCCTGAACAACCCTCATTAGATTACTACTCATTTGAAGTGACGATAGGGGGAACGCGGGTAATTGTTGATATCGATGAGAGCTTTTCGTTTATTGATACAGCGATAGCTCTATTCGATGAGCAAGGAAATTTGCTGGCATCGAACGACAATGCTTCGGATTCCTTGGGTGGTGAGGGTAGTTATTTTGATGGGATAGATTCATATCTCACTCACGTTTTTAGTGACCCTGGTACTTACGTCATCGCCGTCGGTGAATCTCAGGGGGTAGACAATATTTCTAGTACAGCAGACCTGGCACCGATATCTTCATCTAATACCTATACCCTGCAAGTTTCTTTGGATACCCCCAGAGTGGCAACCAGTATCATCAATACTAACCCAGCTAGTGGGTTATTCGCTCGGTCTGAAGGCATTGGTGCGGCAGGTAATGTGACTGTTAATACTCCACAGTTATCCATCCAGGATGGAGCGCAGATATCGACATTAACCCGTTCTGCTTCAGGCGGAGATATCAGGTTACAGGGTTTGGAATCTTTACAAGTCAATAACGGTAGTGAAATTTCAGCCTCGACTCAAATCGGTCAAGCTGGAAACATAAGCCTTAATGCTAACTCCAATCCGGCTAATTCTGTGCGAGTGAGTGACAACAGTCGCTTAGAAGCTCAAGCAACGGGAGAAGGGGGCAATGCTGGAGAAATTCGCCTCAATACCCAGCAATTGCGGCTTGAGAATGAAGGTAAAGTCTCTGCGGCAAATATTTCTGGAGAAAGTCAGGGTATCAGCCTGCAAGGTTTGCAAACCCTGGAACTATTCAATGACAGCGAAATCTCTGCTTCTACCCAAAGGGGTCAAGCGGGAAGCGTGAGTGTCAATGAAGGAGAAAATCCAGTTGAGTCGGTATCTCTTAATAACAGTCGCCTCTCCGTGGAAGCCACCTCTGAAGGTGGGAAAGCTGGGGGTGTAACGATAAATACTCAACAGTTAAGCTTAAATGAGCGATCGCAGCTATCAGCCTCCAACATTTCTGGTGAAAGTCAAGACATTATTTTACAAGGGTTAGAGAACGTACAGTTAACCAACGGTAGTGAAATATCAGCCTCGACACAAACCGGAACAGCCGGAAGTCTGAGTATTAATGCAGGCGAAAATCCAGTTGAGTCAGTATCTGTCAGCAATAGTAATCTATCCGTTGCGGCTACTGGTGAAGGTGGGAAAGCTGGGGGAGTAACGATAAATACCGAACAGTTAAGCTTGAATGCGCGATCGCAGCTATCAGCCTCCAACATCTCTGGTGAGAGCCAAGACATTATTTTACAAGGTTTAGAGAACGTACAGTTAACCAACAACAGTGAAATATCAGCCTCGACACAAACAGGAACAGCCGGAAGTCTGAGTATTAATGCAGGCGAAAATCCAGTTGAGTCAGTATCTGTCAGCAATAGTAATCTATC